>DASYEA010001145.1:0-5391 GCA_036499265.1 Schlesneria sp.
GCAAGTTGTTTCTGAAGAAGCGCCCCAAAGAAGCGCTGTACTTTGTCTGGGGTGCCGATGAGCAGCAAGACGACGAGTACTCGATCGCAATTGAACTCAGCAACGACAAGCTGCTCGACCACTATGGAGTCTGGTACGAACATCTTTGCGAACTGGAAGACGACGAAGAACTACAGCCATTCCGCGAAATGACTCAACGAGTCGCCCTGCAGCTTAATGCGATGGATTGGACGACCATACTGCCGGTGACGGATGACGTCATCGTGTTCCCGGCCGATGGTTCGCACACCTTCTGTGACGATCTCGGCGACATGGTCGCCAGCGTCCCCAAGCCACGACTGAAACTGCTGCAATCCCGCAAACTTCTCGAACCTGTGAAATGAACGACAAAGCGGAGCTCCTGACATCAGGGTGCCACTCGATTACCGGCACGATGTCTCCCGAAGACTACGTGAACGCGCAGTGGCTGCACCGCAACTGGGCCGCTGTCGGTTCGTACATCTTGTATGGGACGATCGCCCTGATTGGCATCGCGTTTTTGGTTGCCGAAGGCATCACTGTTGTGGGAAAGGGGTTGTTCGCGGGCGGGATTGGCGGCATTGTCGGAGTTCTCATTGTCGACCTCTGGGTCTTGCCAATTAGAGATCAAGGGCGGCAGGCTCGGCGAGGGTTTCTGAATGCGAAGTTCACCTACACGTGGAACAGCGAAACGCTTGTCGCAGAAAGTGCGATCTGGCAATCGGAACGAGCCTGGAGCGACTACGTCCGATTCAAAGAGAGCAAATCAGTCCTGCTGCTGTACCATCCCGATGGCACCTTCGAGATCTTTCCCAAGGCTTGGTTTGAGGATACAAAGCAACTGAATGAGTTTCGCAGTTACGCTCTCCAGGCAAATGGAACTCGTCAGCCGGCACAAGCTTGACCTGCACACCAATCCGACCGAATCGGAAGCTCGTTAAGAGCTGAACGAACCAAGATTCAAGACTCAAACCCGCCCGCAAAGTTTGGAGTAAGTCACGTGATCAACTGGTCCGCGTGCTAACGCAGCGCGGCTCATCAGAAGCGTCAGCAGAGACTCGCTCTTTCCGCTCACCTTGCTTCTTGTCCGCGGCTTCGCGTGAAACATCTTCTTTATTCGATTTTTTTGCTCTCTGTGCCTTCATATTTCTATCTCCCCCCGCCAATGAACTCGCCCTACGGTTCATTCGTCCAACGGTGCGAATTCCTTCTCCGATTCAGCCGTGTGATAGAAGTTCTTTTCCGGAATGATCTCCAGCGGAAACGCCTCCGACTCCCACCAGAGATTAATGCCTGCAAACGCACCCCCTTCGAAGTATTCGAGCTTGATCGGATG
The DNA here is from genome assembly GCA_036499265.1 of Schlesneria sp. Lineage (GTDB taxonomy): Bacteria > Planctomycetota > Planctomycetia > Planctomycetales > Planctomycetaceae > Schlesneria. The sequence goes on from DASYEA010001145.1 coordinate 1,355, forward strand.
GTCGCCCGCGGTTAGTTCCAGTTCCACGCGGTCGTGGTGAACTCCATCGGTCCAGTTGTCAACGACTTGCTTGCCGTCCATCCACATGCGACCTCCATCATCGTGATCGAACTGGAACGTGTACTTCCGCGTCGTCGCGACTCGCATCAGGCCTGACCAGCGAATGCAATAGTTGTCCTCCGGCAGGCCGGGTGCCGCGGGACCTGTGCCGAAATTGGTGTGGATCTCCGGGTCAATTCGAGCATGAATCTTTTGCTCGAATTCCTTGCCGTTGTAGACGACCCGCAGCAGGCCTGGCTTGAGATGGGGCTGTGGTGGCGGACTTGGTCGAGTGACCGCGGGGACAGGCTGCGACAATGCAGGGTTCGCATCCGTGGCTTTGATCGGAGCGGGTTTCGGAATAGGAGCAGGACCAGCAGCGTCAGCGATCTGTTGTTTCGGAGCCGCTTGACGATTTGGTTTTCCATTGGCCAGGAATGTCCAGCCGACAACCACGCAAACCAACCCTAGGATGCCGCCCACAACGAGACCGACCGGTGATCGTTTTCCCGGCCGACCGAAGCGAGATCCGATTCTCATCCCCCCAAACATCGGCAGAGTCGGTTCTGCGGCCAACAATGTCCTTCGCAGGTTCTCGTCGTAGGCCTCTTTGGTGACCGGCTTCAACAGACATAAACGAGCGATCGCCAGTTCGTTCAGGATGCGCGCGGCGGCGTCGGCATGAGGCCCCGATTGATATTGTCTGATAAAGCTCATCTGCCGGTCGGCAGCACCATCGATCACGTCCGAATCAGACTCATAGAGCTCAATGCCCAGCAGGCGATAATGATTTGGCGGTTGGTCCTGGGAGACAATTCCCAGCCACTTGTGATAAGCATTAAACATGAGCCAGCCCTGTAGTCGCGATCAAATCAGGCAGGCAGATTAAGAGATGCGACGATCAGCAGCAACGGCAGCCGCCTGTTCAAGAAACTCGACTGTCGTTGTAGATAACTGACTCCGACCTCCGTTAGTACGTTGAAGGACGATCGACAATCGACTAGCGAGAGACATAATGAACGTCAGGGTCTCGATCCCGAAGCGTTCGAAGCCCTCGGTCACACCACGCAGAATGGAATTCGAAGGAGTTGGCCATGCGAGAGAGAATGGCAAAGACTGCAGTCGCGATGATCCTTGTCATCACTGCGTATGCACCCACAAAAGCGCATGCGCAACGGCAGGGATTGACGACAGCCGAGGTACAAGCGATTGCCAAAGAAGCCTACATTTACGGCTTCCCGCTGATCGAAAGTTATCGCGTCCAGCATGCCTACTTCGTCGACGGCACTTCGAAGGAGTACAAGGGAACCTGGAACAAAGTTCACAGCGAAGCTCGCGTCGTCACACCGGCTGACAAAACGATCCAGACTCCTGACGTTGATATTTGTGAATCAATTCTGGGCGCAGACCTGCGTGCTGAGCCTCTGGTGATCAGTGTCCCTGCTGTTGAGAAGAGGCGTTATTACTCGTTGCAGTTCAATGACGCCTACACGTTCAACTTCGCCTATGTCGGCAGTCGCGCCACGGGGAACGATGCGGCAGACTACCTGCTGGTTGGGCCCAACTGGAGTGGTGACAAGCCCGATGGGATCAAGCAGATCATTCACAGCGAGACTGAATTTGCATTCGTCCGGTATCGAATACGGCTCTTCAATGCTGGCGATCTGGACAATGTCAAGAAGTTGCAGGCAGGCTTCCGGGTGCAACCCTTCTCGACATACTCCGGTGGGACGGCCGCCGCTGTCCCGGCAAAGGTCAATTTCCCAAAACCGCTGTCAGCCGAAGCTCAGCGGACATCGATCGAATTCTTTTCACTGCTTAACTTCGTGTTGAGTTACTGTCCGCTTAATGAGGATGAAGCCGAGATCCGTGCGCGAATGGCCGATCTGGGTCTTCACGGAGATGATTCGTTCGAGGTGAAGACATGGTCGCCTGAGATCAAAAAGGCCGTAGAAGACGGTATGGCAGAGGCATGGAAAGAGTTCGATGAATTCAAGACTCACGAGTGGGATGATTACCGAAACACCAGCCTCGACGCGTATGGAAATCGCGAGCACGTGCAGGGGCGGTATCTCGTCCGGATGGCCGCCGCCGCACTCGGGATTCACGGTGATTCAGTGGAAGAAGCCGTCCAACTCACCTACCTGAGGGATACAGACGGCGACGACCTCGACGGGACGCGTTACCACTACACAATGCGATTAGAACCAGCCAACCTTCCTCCCGTTAATGGCTTCTGGTCGCTGACGATGTACGAACTTCCATCCAAGTCGCTGGCAGCGAATCCTCTCAACCGGTACCGCATCAACTCGTCCATGATTCCCTCATTGAAGCGCGATCAAGAGGGCAATATCCCGCTGTATCTGATGCATGCTTCGCCGGGCAAAGAGAAGGAATCGAATTGGCTTCCCGCGCCCAAGGGGCCATTCATGGTCATGATGCGACTGTATTGGCCGGAGGAAACGGTCTTAGATGGCGACGAGTGGGACATCCCTGGCGTCCGTTTCCGTTGGTCGCTGGATAACGAATTGAAAATGTCAGATGAAGAGTTGCAGGCCGACAGAGAGGAGAACTTCGCACAGCACATCAAACCAATCGTTGCCGAAATTAAGGCGTCGACTTCAGTGACGATCTACGAAGGCTTGCCTCATCAAGGTTGGGAACAGAAGCGGCTTTTCGACGAGTTGGCAACCAAGAAGACAGTCAAACTGCACGACTTCCCATTCTATGACTTCGCCATAACGCCTTCGGAAGCTGACGCCGCGAAGCTAATCGCGATTTGCGGCCAGCAAAAGACGTTTGGCGTTTATGCAGGAGCTAAGCTCTGTGGGGGCTTCCATCCCGACTGGTGCGTCGAATTCAAGAAAGACTCAGACGTCTACCAGATGCTCGTCTGCTTCGGTTGCCAGGAAGTGCGATTGTATGGCCCTCGCAACAAGGTCTTCAGCGACCTGGACAAAGGGACCATGAACACGCTACGCGAAATCCTGACGCCGCTCCAAAAGAATCGTCCGAAGCCGAAAAACGGAGGAGGCTTCTTTTGAAGGCGAGTCGCCTCAATATTTTCTCACGGTGACTTGCGCGTCTTCTTCGATGCGCACCATTGATCGTGCCTTACGGCGCGATGGAAACATTACGATCTTCGTAATCTTGAATTCTGGTAACCCGGATGTCCGGTCACTATGCTCACAACGCACTTAAAACCCGGTCCATGCTCCTGTTTCCTTGGCGAGATTACCATGCAGCGTCCCTGGTTGCCGTTACGACGTGTTGGCAAGTTTTATCGATCTTCGATGTGGTCACTGTTGTGCGGCGGGACGGTTCTGTTCACTTCACTTCCGGCAAATTCAGAAGATGTGAAGAACGATGCCGGGACTGTGATTGACCAAAGTGAGATCAGCCCCAAAGGTCATCCGCCAAGCCTGCAGAAGCCGGCCGACAATCCACAGATCTTTCTGTGGCAGGAAGGGGACGATACCTGGCGGGTACGAGTGAGAACTCAAAAGAAGAAGCGTGACTTCACTGGCACAATCAAAGTGCATGGTGGCAAGCTCGTCAACATCTTTGACTTTTCCGGACTGGAAGCAGGCAAACAAAAGAAGGGCAAAGGGAGCGAAGATTTCGGTAAGTGGAATGCCGAACGCGACCAGATCGATTTCAAGTTTCAGACTCATGGTGGCGAAGATGGTTTTGCATTCAAAGTCGACGCGAAGGTCGAAAGTGTGATGTTCGATCTAAAAACAGATAACGCTTATCACGCCGATCAAATTCACATCGGATTGAAGGAGAAGCATCCACCCCGAGTCCCCTTCACGCTATCAAACAGTCGACCCAAACCGGCCGAGGAATCGAAATAACGATGGGTTACTGATGACGTGCGCAGCCGAGTGAGCCGATGAAATCGGCTGCGCTACTCCAGTAGCATCACTCGGCCTGAACCACAGCGGTCAACAAGACGTGATCGCCACCGTTGGTCGCGTAGATCACAGAGATCGGCT
>DASYEA010001146.1:0-3391 GCA_036499265.1 Schlesneria sp.
CGACGGCGATCAACACTGGCAAGGTGGTGGAAGGAGCTGTGAAGGCTGAGGCTCAGCCGGAGCGACCGTTCGGGATCAAGTTTCCCGATACGCTGTTCAAATTCGTTGTGCTCTGCCTGGACCGGCAAACCGGCAAAGTGATCTGGGAAAAGACGGCCGTCGAAGAACAACCGAACGAAGGTCATCACGGCGACAACAGCCATGCGTCGGCTTCACCATTCACTGATGGAAAGCTGTTGTATGTTTCGTTCGGCTCGCGCGGGCTGTACTGCTATGATCTCGACGGCGATTTCAAGTGGAAACTGCCGCTCGACAACGTGTCGACACGACTGAGTTTTGGGGAAGCGAGTTCGCCAGTCGCTTACGGTGACTTGGTCATCCTGAATCGCGACAACGAAACAAACTCGCGAATTCTAGCGGTCGATACCACAACTGGCGAGATTCGTTGGCAGGCCTCGCGAGAAGAAGTGAGTGCCTGGGCGACACCATTGATCGTTGATCACGGCGGCACGACTCAAGTCGTGACGAATGCCAGTCGCAATGTTCGCAGTTACGAACTATCAACGGGCAAGTTGTTGTGGGAATGTGCCGGACAAGTGGGAAATGTCACTCCGTCGCCGGTGCTGCTGGATCAAAACGTGATCTGCATGAGCGGCTACAAGGGAAGCATGGCGATGTCGATTCCGCTCGATTCAATGGGTGACATCAGCGGGACCGACAAAATTGCATGGCAGTTCACGCGCGATACGCCCTATGTTCCCTCGCCACTGCTGTATGGCGACCTGCTGTTCTTTAACAAATTGAACAACGGCATCTTGACAGGCTTGGATGCGAAGACGGGCAAGGTGGTCCTGGATACGACGCGATTGGAGGGGATCTCAAACATCTATGCGTCACCCGTCGGCGCGGCCGATCGGATGTACTTCGTCGGACGCGATGGGACTACGGTTGTGCTGAAACTATCGACAACCGTCGAGATCGTGGCAACGAATCGTCTGGACGATTTGATCGATGCGTCCCCTGCAATTGTGGGGGAAGAACTTTTTCTAAGAGGGCAGCAGCATTTGTATTGCCTGAAGGCCCAATAGCAGCCGTCAAATCATCGTATGCAAAGTCATTGGGCTCACGCCGCCCGATCAAATCCGGCGAATGCTGCCGATTGAACCGCGGCGATTTCGCGATGGATTAATTGCCTTAACCGCTACAGCCTTCCGGACCGATAGAGTTGATGAGGGGTGTTATCTGCCCTTGCCATTGAGCTGCGGCGTCGCTGTTACGTGAATTTTCGGGCCGACATGAATCCGTTCCTGCAACAAATCCAACAACTCTGGAATCGCCAGAGCTTCCTGGGCCGTTTGGTTCTCGGGGGCGCTACGGCCATTCTGGTGTTGATCGTGGCTGGCGTCGGCTTCTGGTCGAGCCAGACCAGTTACGCCGTCCTCTATTCGGGTTTACCGATGGAAGAAGCGGCCGCGATCACTCATAAGCTCGATGGAGATCGAGTTGCCTATAAGCTCTCTTCCGATGGGACCACGATTCTCGTTCCCACAGAAGGCGTTCAGAAGACCCGCATGAATCTTGCCGTCGCGGGCCTGTTGAAAGGAAACGAGAAGGGATTTGAGATCATTGATTCGCTGCCGCTGGGGGCGACTCCGTTCATTCAGGACGTGAACTATTCGCGCGCTCTTCAAGGTGAACTCGCGCGGACCATCATGACGCTCGATTCTGTCGCTCATGCCCGAGTCCACATCGTGCAACCCGATTCCAGCCCCTTCTTGCGCGACGAAAAGCAGGTGACCGCCAGCGTCGTCTTGAAGATGCGACCTGGTGCTTCACTTAACCGTCCCGCCGTTCGTGGCATGGTGGCACTGGTGGCTGCCAGTGTGAAAGGGTTAACCAGTGACAACGTGACGATTCTGGATACCGAAGGGAAAATGCTGTCCGATGAGAAGCAGTCGCCTCAGGGGCGAGCATCATCGCAGCAGTTGGCTCATCAGTTAGATGTGGAAATGCATTTGGCCAAGAAGGCCCAGGAACTCCTGAACAAGGTGCTCGGTCCCGATCGCTCTGTCGTTCGCGTGACGCTCGACATGAGCTTCCGGCACGTCAGAGAGAACAGCGAAAAATTTGATCCCGACGGCAAAGTGGCAATTCACGAATCGGTGCAGTCGTCGAAATCGACGGGACCCGGCGGGCCGCGCGGCCCCGCGGGGACAGCCAGCAATCTGCCACCGGGCGTACCAGCCGGACCTCCGTTGGCACCACCATCTGCAAATGAAGAAGTGATTGATAGCCAGTACCTTGTTCCACGAAGCAACCGGACGCTGGAAGAGCAGCAGGAAGTCATCAATCGATTGACTGTCGGCGTGATGCTGATCCCTCCCATCCCGGTGGACGAGATGCCATTGGAAGAATCACTGGGGATCACGCCCGAGAAAGCGGAATCGCTGGTGAAGCAGGCGGTTGGCTTCAAAGAGGGTCGCGACAAGATCGAAGTCGGCATCGGCAAGCCGGTTGAATCGCCGGCCGAAAAGGCGCTGGATCAACAACTGCTGGCCGTGCAGAACTGGCAGAGCTATGGAACGGTGGCTAAGGCCTCTTCGCTGGGGATCGCCGCATTGGCGCTGTTGGCGATTGGTGTGATGTCCATTCGCAGCAAGTCAGCCCCGCCCCCGACGGCAGGAGCACTCGCTTCTGGAAGTGGCGCGGCAGGGGACTTGAATGATCTGCACGCGATTGCCGGCACGATAAAGGCATGGCTGGAAGAACCCGCAACGATTCGCATGGATCGGGCGAAGTCGGCACCAACAGTGGCCACTCGATAGAGCATTTTATCGCTGTTCGTTCTGCCAGTAGTCGGGCAGGCCGGGCTTGGTGGCAATCAGGATCTCGCGAATTGCCTGTCGATCTGCTTCAGTGAGATGAGCGAACGCCTTCGTCTGATCGGTCCCGCTGAGAACCTCCCACAGGCGTCGATAGACCAGCGATCTGGCTTCGGCGGGAAGTTCGTCAAACGAGTGCGAATAGATCAGATAGCTGCACGGATATTTGAATAGTCGCCGCTGTAAGTCAAAGTCGCGCAGGGAACGGCCGTCGGCAGCGCGTGGGCCGCGAGCGACAAAGTCTGCGGCGTATGTGGACGTTCCCTTCATCGGGCTGGTCAACGGGGCTTCGTCGCAGAACAGCAGGTACTTCACCAGTGCCTCGCAGGAACTATTGATTCGCGTGTTCGTGCTGTCCCAGCGGTGCCCCTCTTCTTCGCCGAGCTCCTTGTTGAGCTTTGCTTCGGAGTACAGTGCTTCGCGAGCTTGGAAGCTGGCGCGTGTCAGCAAATTGTGAGCTTCCGTTTGATGTTCCAGGACCATGAGCGCGATCAAGTCGCTATGAGGCG
>DASYEA010001147.1:0-2268 GCA_036499265.1 Schlesneria sp.
CCCATCAGAGCACGCTTCTGACGGGCATCGATGATCGGGCCGCTTGCCTATTTCAAGGCCGCAGCCACATCGTTCTAGTAGCAGGCCTGATTTCGTGCAGGGCCACAATCATTGCCGTTGTAATCGGATGCGTATTTGTCCAGCTTCTTCCTCTCCAACCATTTGGAAAGCAGATCGGCGACCTTATAATTGTTGAGATCCAGCATCGGCCAGTGCGTATTTCCGTGGATGCCAATGTCGGGCAGATGCAAGATTTCGGCATTGCCGTGGTGACGGTTGATTGCATCAGCAAATAGCTTTGCGGCGAGAACGTTGCGACGACGCGAATCGAGTGTGAGTCGCGGACCAACATTAATTGGATCGAGTTTCTCAGGAATGTAGTCGCCCCAAACAATGTGAATGGGGAACTTTGTCAGCTTCAGAAAATCCTTCATCGGAATTACTTCACCTGCTGGCGAGTAGGTGCCGTTGGCGAGTAAGATCGGTGGTGGCAACTCGCCCTCGGGGAAGACGACGTTCCCGGGTTCGTAAGACACGATAGCAGCAACTTTATTGCTCTTGGTGCCTGCGATCCAGCCGCGAATGCCTGTCGATGAGTGAGTCAGCATCACTGCTGGACCGATCTCGTCGAGCAGAGTGCCGAGCGCGTCCGTTTCGAGTTGTTCGTTTTCCGGTGCATTGAATTCTGGAGTCTGTACCCGATTGAACTGATCCAACGCCTTCGGATCGTTTATCGGAAACTGAACACCAGGATTCCATGTAGGCTTCGCCTCTCCGGGCAACCACAGCCCCAATCGCCAGGAATTAAAGAACGATTGAACCTGATTGGTTTGCGGCACATAAGACTGCTCCGCACAGGCTTGTCCTGCCTGTCCTGTTCGCGGGAGGTCAGTCCAATAGGCCTTGTATCCGCGACGGAGGAAGATCGGGACGAAGCCGTCGCGCTTCAAATCGAACGACGTCAGCCATGTCCTCATGCTGCTCGCATGAACAAAAAGAAGCGGATATTTGCGGGGATTTTTCGGAAACGCCCAATTGACATAACCGTGATCGCAAGCGAGCAGACCGACCTTCGGATCTCCAATCGTCTTGCCGCCAAACGTGCGATTGCCCATGTCCGTTAGGACGAATGGTTGGGATGGGGGCTGTGGCCTGCTGTCGGCATGTGCAGGAATAATTGCTTCCAACATCACAACTGCAGAAATGAATGCAGAACGAGCTGGTATTCTCCTAGCTAAATTTTTCATTATTATGTGTTTCCCTCTCTGGGCTATTTTGGCTCCTACTGGTTGCGTGCCCAGATACGTTACGCTTGATTGCGTAGAGCGGAAAACGCGCACGGCGCACACTTGTTGGCGTTCAATGAACTCCACGTAATTTCGACTGAGCGATGTTCGACGCTTTATATCTTTTGGGCGTAATCCCGCTCGGTTGCGCCCGCTGAACGCGAGCATTCTGGATCGGACGGCAATCCTTGCAGCAAAGCCACCGTCTAGGAAACTGCCACTACCCCGGTCCAAGTGCCGTCAATGGTCGCGCGCGCCAATGTTGGCGTGCGGTACATCAGCCATCAACCGGTGAAACTCGCGGCCTTTCAGACGCACCAGAGTGCGATGGTCTCCGCTCTCGAAGTAAATATCATCGAACCCTTCGAGGCTGTCATCCATCACGGCCTGCAGTCCGTAGGCACCTGCGACCGGTGGGATGGCGCCAAGTGCGCAATCCATGAAAACAGTTGCGACCTCAGCTTCGCTCGCCAAGCATACCGGCTGCTGCAGCCACATACCGAGTGTCTCGAGACTCACGTCGCAGGAGGTCGGAATGATCGCTAAGATGTAGCCGTCCTTACGACGTATAAGTACGCCTTTGGCGAGATTGTCTTCTGCGATGCCGCCGGCTTCAGCCGTCGCCGAAGAGCGCATCGTAGGCTCGTGTGTCACCACGTCATAACGGACGTCTCGGCCCTCAAGATACTTTTGGAGTGATGGTGCGATACCCAAGGCATACCTCGCTTTCCCGCCTTACGTTAGTCGGTCACTTTAGACCGGCGAAATCGAGCTGCAGTATCACGCGCCGGAGAAAGCGCTGTTGGCTCAATGGCGTAAAGGAGCCTGACATGCCAACGTGCACTTGCAGCACGCTCGCTCGCCGCTCGAGGGATCAAACGGACGAAATTATAGTACCTTGTGTCGGCCCTCGCAATTCGCTCTCGCATGCGACGCCGCTTAGACAACACTCGACCAAACGGATCCCTCCACGGGGAAGGCG
>DASYEA010001148.1:0-3712 GCA_036499265.1 Schlesneria sp.
GTCGAAGAATTTGCCAACGAGCCGACCATCCCTGCGTTTCGTCGTGAAGCACTGACGGAGTCGCAGCCCGCCTGGATGAAAGCGCGGCAACAACCCGCTGCTGTTCGGCTTGGCGTGGGGTTTGATGTCGAACAGATGAAAAAAGACCGGGCTGTCGTGACTGAAGTAACGGCGGGCTCAGCCGCTTCGAAGGCCGGCATACGTCCCGGCGACCGGCTCGTGAAAGTCGCGCACTGGGATTCCGGTACCGTGGCTGATCTGAAGACCGTTGTCCGGATCGCGTCGAACCCTGTCGCCGTGACGCTCGAACGACCCGGAACAGATGCGCTTGTCGAACTGCAGCTTAATCTGACGGGCGAGCCAGTTCGTGTCGGAATTGCATGGCAGCTCGATGACGCGATTCCTGACAGCGTGATCATCACCAATGTGATTGCTGATTCCCCGGCGGACCGAGCGGGATTAAAAGTCGGTGATGTGGTGATGAAGCTAGCTGACGAAACGGTTAATTCTGACGAGGAATTCCGCAGGCACCTGTTGAATGACCGCGGTCCGCTGCAATTCCAAGTCGAACGCGACGGGGTGCTTCAACTGATTTCTGTGAAACTGTATTCCTCGACCGTGGAATGATCGTTGGTCCGCCGCCGAAGTGCAATTTTTTGCCTGTGCGGCCGGTTGCGAATGTGAGAGTTTTCGGATCGAGTCGATTCATCTGCTTGTGTCGGCTTCGACTGTTGGCGCGACTCTCAGCTTTCCGACAATTGTGTCTGTCGGATGTGATGTTGCTTCTATCCCGAACGTAACTGAAACAGGGAATAATCCACCGGTGGGACGGATTCGTTTCAGTTCAGGCGGGCCAGAAATCTCGGTATCGGAACGGCCAAATATGCCGGTGCGAGATCGCCAGTGTCCCATTCTCTGTGCTGACCCTTTCACGCGTGCCGATCGCAACGCTCGGACTTCCCCGGCGGAAGTTGCGTGTTGCGAAACGCCGAATGAAGGACCGGCAGCTCTCGTTCACCTGGCCGAGACCGCGCTCGCTCACATTGATTCACAACTTGAAGTTCGCGCCCAGACGCTTCGTGGAGGAATAGTGCGCCGTACCACAAGTCTGCTCCGGTTGAGCCCTCATCTCACATCAACCGCCGCTGTACTCGCTGCCTGTTGGACTTCTGCAACTTATGCGCAGCAGGCCAGCCTCCCCTCGCGCCCACCGGTTACGGCCGTGGGTTCTAGTGGGATCATTCAGACTGCTGCCCGCCCGTTTCGGACAGGTGTCGCCGCACGACGTCATGAGGCGGCCGCTCAACAACAGCCGCAGCAACAGGCTCCGCAGCCGAATCCTGGTCCGGCAGCACCCCCTGCCCCTCCACTGATCGCCAGCGCCATTGCCGCTCCCACGCTGCCCGAGGCGGATCAATTCCGATCTCAGTTGGATCTGGCGATTGAGGTCAGCAGCCGGCGGACACTGACGGCGAATTCCCATTCACCCTGGCAGATCTTTCACGGACTGCTGGCACTGAAGCAAGACTTCCAGTTGCACCTGGGTGACAAGAAGGTTAACGCCATCCAGTGGATTTCCACGGCTGAACCGAAATTTGATAACCAGCCGCTGCTGATGAAAACGGCTTTCGGTGGCAAGTTCCATGCGTTCACCCGGCCCTACGCGTTCGAAGGCCATCCTGCGCAGTTTCTGGCGCTGATGTCGCAGTCCGACCTCCCGGTGGGGCATACCTTCAAAGTCGGATCGGACAGCATCACGGTCGGGGGCATCATCAACAACACAATGAAAGAAGTGAATACACACGAAGAAGTCACATGGGTGCTGTGGGGACTACAGCACTATTTGAAACCGGACACACAGTGGGTGAATCAGCACAATGAACCGTGGAGCATCGAGCGACTGGTTCAGATTGAAACCGCCGCACCCGTTGTTGGTGCTCCTTGCGGGGGCAACCACCGATTGTTCGCACTCACACGAACTCGCGACAAGCATCTGAAAGCGGGCGGCAAGCTGGTCGGAATCTGGGCGCAGGCCGACCACAAGATTCGACAGCACATTGAAATCGCTCGTTCGCTGCAGAATTACGACGGAACGTTCTCTTCGAAGTTCTATGAGACCTCCGGATTCGAAACGGATCTCAATAAGCGGTTCAATACGACCGGTCATACGATGGAATTCCTGTCGATCGGCCTTCCCGACGAACGGCTGAACGAGCAGTGGGTGCGGAATGCCGTGACCGCGCTTTGCAACGACCTGATCGTGCATCGCCAGAAGCCAATCGATTGCGGTCCGCTGTATCACACGCTTAATGCTTTGATCATCTATCGTGAGCGAATCCGCAACTTGCCGACAGCAGTTCCGGCCAGGCTTCCCGAGGTTGCGCAAGGCGTCAAGAACCTTGCCAAGCCAGTGCTACCTGTCACCACGCCGGCGGGTTCAAAGCCCCTACTCGCAGCGGCACCATCCGAACTGAAGACAGGTGCCAAGGACAAGTCCTCATTGCCCAAGGAAACGATTGCAATTCCTGAAGTGTTAGCTCCTCAAGCCAAAGTCGAGCCATCAGCCGAAGCGTTGAATGAATTGCGTTTGGATGATGAATCCAGAGAGCGTCTGAATGCATTGAAAGAACCGCGCAGCGTTCTCGAGATCGCAATTCCCGATTCGGCTCTTGGGGAACCGAAGCTGGAGATCGTGGAAGAGCCTGCGTCTGCCCTCGAACCAGAGAACGACTGAGTTGAGTGGATTTGCTGCTCAGGCCAGGATGTCGTGTAGGACGTGACCATGCACATCGGTTAGCCGCATATCGCGCCCGCTGAAGCGATAGGTGAGCTTGGTGTGATCCATGCCAAGCAAGTGCAGCATGGTCGCGTGCAGGTCGTGGATTTCGACTTTGTTCTCGACTGCACGGTAACCAAAGTCGTCAGTGGCACCGTAGCTGATGCCCCCTTTGACTCCGCCACCCGCCATCCAGATCGTAAATCCAAAAGGGTTGTGATCGCGACCATCACCCCCTTGAGCGAATGGCGTGCGGCCGAACTCGCCGCACCAGACGACCAAAGTTTCGTTCAGCAAACCGCGCTGCTTCAGATCCTTCAGTAGTGCGGCGATCGGCTTGTCGACCGACTTGGCGTTCTTCGTGTGGCCATCGACCAGATTGCCGTGTTGGTCCCAGCGGTCACCATTGCCACCAGGGCAGGTCAGTTCGACGAAACGGACGCCACGTTCCACCAAGCGGCGTGCGATCAGACAGATGCGACCAAATTTCTTCGTGTTGTCGAAGTCGTCATTCAGGCCATACATCTCCTGCGTCTCTTTCGACTCGTCGCGCAGGTCGGTCAACTGCGGTACGGCCGTTTGCATGCGAGCGGCCAATTCATAGTTCGCGATCGCTGATTCCAACGCATCGACGTGGCCCAATTGCTGCAACCGAGATTGATCGAGCCGTCGCATCAGCGCGAGCTTGGCGTCTTGGAGGTCGCGAGATTTCTCCGTCGGGCGAATATTCGCGACAGGTGCCTCGCCCGATGTGAACACCGACCCTTGATAGGCCGCAGGCAGAAAGCCGCTGCCAAAACAATCGAGCCCGCCGGGCGGGATCAGGCCGCCGTTCAGAATCACGAAGGCAGGGAGATCGTCGCACTCGGTTCCCAAGCCATAACTGAACCAGGCCCCATGACTGGGACGTCCCTGCAGGCCGCTGCCCGAATGCAG
>DASYEA010001149.1:0-3859 GCA_036499265.1 Schlesneria sp.
GCTCCAATGCGACTGGAATAAGGAAATCGATTGACTAACAAAAAAACGGCCGCCAGAAATGTGGCGGCCGTCGGGGAAATGCGTCTTGTCAGTCGGCAATCTTAGAAGATTCCCAACTGATCGCGGGCTTCATCGGTCATGCGAGCGGGCGTCCAGGGTGGCGACATCGTTAGCTTAATCTCGGCCACGTCGATGCCGTTCAACTTTTCGAGAGCGAGTTTAGATTGCATGATGATCTGGGGCCCGGCGGGACACGCGGGGCTGGTGAGCGTCATCTCGACGTTCACTTTGCGATCGGTATGGTTGATCGAATAGACCAAACCCAGATCGACGATATTAATCATCAGTTCGGGATCGATGACTTCCCGCAAAGCATCGATCAGCGCGCCGTCATCAACTGGCGAGCCCTCTTCGGCAGCGGGCTGGCTTTCTGTTGAGCATTCGGGGCCTGAGGAACAGCAATCGTTTGCCATTGGCAGGACGCTGGCGAGGGGCATCGCATGGGCAGTTCCGTGCGAATCTGAACAGCATCCGTGGGCAGCGGGAGTTGCGGCAACAGGTGTCGTTGCAGTGACAGAAGCTTCAGTCGTGGCAGTTGTTTCTTCGGTCATGATCGTGGTCTCGCATAGATTTCACCGTCGCGAACTTCGACTTCAAACGTCGCGATCGGTTCGGTGGCGGGCATACAGAGGGGCTGACCAGTGCGTAGATCGAACCGGGCACCATGTCGTGGGCAAGCGATCGAGCAATCTTTCAGCGAACCATTTGTCAGTGGCTGGCCGTCATGCGAGCATACATCTTCGACGGCAAAATAGTCATCGCCGATCCGGATCAGCAGCGACGGAAGATCGTCGACCAGAATCGACAATCGGCCACCGGGGGCAATTTCACTGACAGAGGCGACTCGTTCAAATTCGGACATAAAAGTGTGTGACCCGTGGTGACGCAATGGATTTCCCGGCCGCCGATTGCTCGGGGCAGGGGACTGTCTTGCTGTAATGACCCGTCGGCCAATTATCCGAAAATTCCCAGCTTCCGCTCGACTGCGTGACCCAACGTTTCACGCACGATTTCGACCGGGATTCGATCGTAAACTCGTTGGAAGAATCCCTGCACAATCATATGCATCGCTTCCGACCGAGTCATCCCGCGGCACATGCAGTAGAACAGTTGCTCTTCATCGACTCGGCCACAGGTTGCCCCGTGAGTACACCGCACGTCGTCGGCTTCGATCTCCAAGCCGGGGATCGCATCAACGCGGCAGGTGTCGCTCATGATCAAGCCGTCGTTACGCTGATAGCCGTCTGTCTTCTGGGCGTCTTTGGCAACCTTGATCATGCCACGCCAGATTACTCGTGCCTTATCGCGAACAACGTCTTTATACAGCAAGTCGCTGCGCGTGTTCGGGGCGTTGTGTGTCTGCTGCGTGTAGTACGAAATGACTTGTCGATCGGTCGCGAAGGTCACACCGTTGACTTCCGCTTCGGCACCGCGGCCATCGAGGAACACGTCTTGATGAATGTGAGCCAACTTGGCTCCCAAACCACCCACGGTCCATTGCAGCGAAGCATCCGCCTCGACGCGGCCTACTTGATGAGCAAAGTGCCAGACCTTGTCGTTCCAGTTTTGCAACTGGACGTATCGCAGGTTCGACTGACGAGCCAGCAGCAATTCAACAGCACCGACATGCAGGCCGGTCGCGGTTGGCGAGGCTGACGTCGTCTCTTCGAGCAGTGTCGCGCTCGCGCCTTCTTCGAGAATGATCAATGTGTGCGTGAAATCAGCCGACGCTTCAGCGGCCAGTCCGATCAAACTGTAGAGCGGCTCGTTCACCTCGACGTTGCGAGGAACATAAAGGACAGTTCCACCTGTCCAGAACGCTGCGTGCCAGGCCGAGAAGCGGTCGCTTTCTGGCTTGACTCCACGCGTCATCAGATGTGGCCGCAAGACGTCGCCGTGAGTCTGAATCAGATCGCTGAGATTGCCAAACAAGACCCCTTTTTGAGCCCATTTCTCGGACAGCGTCGTGCGGGTACAGGCTCCATCCAGATGCGAAACGACGCCGGCAAATTCGGCACGATCCGCCAGTAGCGTTTCCAGAGCCCGCGTCGATGCCGATGGCGCGGGGATCGAGAACTTTTCCGGGCGAAATGCGCGGATGTCGACTCGCTTCCATTCTTCAGGATCGAGTTCCGAAAGCAGTGATTCGCGATAGGCTTCGAACGCATTCCGACGGAGTTCTATGACCCACGTAGGCTCTGTTCGAGTTGCGAGAAATCGTTCGAACGCGACTGCGTCAAAGGCGGTTTGTTGGGCGGCGGGGGTCAAAGTAGCTGACATGTCTCAATCATTTGGTTGGTCATAAGAAAGAGCAGGAACCCGGGCCGCGAGCCACAATGGCGCTGCGGCCAAGGTCTGAATAACGATTGTCACAACCACATATCGCTGGTTGCTTCGTTGTCGGATCCTTATCCGACACTGCCTTCCATCTGCAATTCGATCAATCGGTTCATTTCCACGGCGTATTCCATCGGCAGCTCTTTCACGAGCGGTTCGATGAAGCCGGTGACCATCATTGCCGAGGCTTCTGCTTCGGTCATTCCGCGACTCATCAAGTACAGCAACTGTTCTTCGGCAATCTTCGATACTGACGCTTCGTGTTCGATCGTCAGGTTGTCTTGATTGACTTCGATGTACGGGTAAGTATCGCTGCGGCTGTGCGAATCGAGGATCAGCGCGTCGCAAACGACGTTGCTCTTGCAGTGATGAGCATCGTGAGTCGCTTTGACCAGACCACGATAACTCGCCCGGCCACCATCTTTGGAGATGCTCTTGGAGATCACGCGGCTCGACGTGTGCGGAGCACAGTGAACCATCTTCGCACCCGCATCCTGATGCTGGCCTTTGCCTGCGAACGCGATCGACAGCGTTTCACCACGAGCGCCTGGTTCCATCAGGTAGATGGCAGGGTACTTCATGGTCAGCTTCGAACCGAGGTTTCCGTCGACCCATTCCATCAGCGAATCGCCGTAGGCTTTGGCTCGCTTGGTCACCAGATTGTAGACGTTGTTCGACCAGTTCTGGATCGTCGTGTAACGGCAACGGCCACCACGCTTGACCAGGATTTCGACGACGGCCGAGTGCAGGCTGTCGCTGCTGTAGGTCGGGGCCGTACAGCCTTCGACATAATGCACCGAAGCACCTTCATCGACGATGATCAGTGTCCGTTCGAACTGACCCATGTTCTGGGTGTTGATCCGGAAGTAGGCCTGCAGCGGGAATTCGATCTTTACACCTGGTGGGACGTAGATGAACGAACCACCCGACCAGACGGCTGAATTCAAAGCGGCAAACTTGTTGTCGGCAGATGGAATTACGGTCCCGAAGTATTCGCGAACCAGATCTGGATGGTCGCGGACAGCGGAATCGGTGTCAGTGAACAGCACGCCTTGTTTGGCAAGGTCTTCCTGCAGGCTGCCGTACACGACTTCGGATTCGTACTGCGCCTTCACCCCTGCGAGGTACTGCTTTTCGGCTTGAGGAATGCCCAATCGGTCGTACGTCTTGCGAATATCTTCTGGAACGTCGTCCCAGCTCTTTTCCTGACCGGCCGACGCCTTCACGTAGTAATAGATGTCCTGGAAATTGAGGCCGGACATGTCGCCGCCCCAAGTCGGCATTGGCTTCTGGAAGAAGATATCCAATGCTTCCAACCGGAATTCCCGCATCCACGCAGGCTCGTTCTTCATCTCCGAGATCTGCTGAACGATCTGCCGATCAATCCCTTTGCGGCTTTGGAAGACGTACTTATCCGTGGGATCGTGGAAACCAAACTGGTAGTCGCCAACACCAACGTTGG
>DASYEA010001150.1:0-1953 GCA_036499265.1 Schlesneria sp.
GCCGATCGGCGTCTTATAGTTGTTGATCGCCACCAGACGAGAAGCGAGCGCATTGCTGGGGCCCGATAGACCATTCGTGCCCGAATCCGGATCAGCCCAGGCGTACATGCGCCGCCCGCCAGTACCACCACCTGTCCACGCAGGACCTTCGCCGTTGGGCGACGCACGAGTAGACATGGCAGCGAAGACCCCGGCAGTCGGATGCGAACGGCTCGCATCTTCAATACATAAGAGAGTATTTGATGTGCCGTCAGTCACCGCGCCGAATCCCCAGCCCTTCTCACAAGAGAGCATGCCTTGCTTAGTCATCGCAGTTCGTCGAGCGGTCGTCGTTGGGCGTGTCCCCACCGGATCAGTTGCTCCCGCACTGCCATCTTCGAGGTCGGTGACCGAGATGAACATGTAGTCCCACACACCAAACCCATCCGGACTACGTTGCGAGGGACCTACTGGTGTCGAAGGACAGATGAAAATGGGAACGGTCGCTTTCGCTGCGGCGACCGTGTCGGGTGAGCCCGCGTCGTTGTAGATGCGTCCAATCGAATTGGGATGGAGGTTTGTCGTCGTATATCCTGCACCGGCCATGTTGGCGAAAGTCAGTGAGTGATCCATTCTGGTGTAGACGTTCGCTTGATCGATGTATGGAAGCAACAGAGTCGGCGTGGATTCAGTCATGTACACGGTTGAGGCTCCGCCCGTACTATCGCATTGGCCAGGATGCGGCAGAGCACGATACGAATTCTCGAAATTGTGAACAGCCAGGCCGACTTGCTTCAAGTTGTTCTTACACTGCGAACGACGGGCGGCCTCACGTGCCTGTTGCACTGCTGGCAGCAACAACGCAATGAGCACCGCAATGATCGCGATCACCACCAACAATTCAATGAGCGTAAAACCACCTCTTCCCATGCCAGCGCGGCCACAGCGGAACTCTTTGGGCCCGGAACGACTTAGTAAACTATTCACTGCACACCTTTCCGATTTGTAATGAAACTGCCGCCCCGGGTGGCAATAGTAGAGAGCGATTATTAAGAAAAAACAGCGATGAATATTAAGAGCTCGTTAAGTTTATTGGCTTGCACTGCATGTGTGGCCATATGTGTGCGAGCATTTTGCTTCGAGACTCGCGTGCATACCCACAACCAAATGAGCTGGTCTTCGACAGATGAAGCCGCTGAAATGACTCACCAGCCGTGGCAAGGCGAATAGCTGGACACCTCCGCTTTATCGAGGTAAGTGTTGTCAAGTGTAAGGGTGAATAGATTTCGAAGTCTTGCGATCGAGATTGAAAGGAAACTCCGACACCCCGCGCGAACCGTCAAGTGGAAGACTGCGGAAGTGACTTACCCTGGTTTGCTTGAATCCCTGGCGCTGGCCAAGTGCATGAAAAGAGAAGATATTGCGCCAGTTCTGTAGCGCGCTGCCCCCGGCGTCAATAACGTAGATGGCGGTATCCCTCTCTGGGATCAGGACCCCAATTCGACGCTTCCCCAAAGTCGTTGAATTATCGCACCAACAGAGCCGCAGCCGCTGAAAAAGTTGCGGACGTTTGTTATGACGGTTTTCTGTGTTTGGTGGTATTGAAGGCTGCGATCGCAACGCAGAGGAACATTGGAAAATCATCGCGTGAGTAACCCTGTCTCGACGATCTTGCTTCTTTTCACGGCTGTTGCCGCGTTGACCTATGCGGCTCGACGGCTGCCGATTCCCTATCCGACTCTGATGGTCCTGGCCGGCGCGGTGTTTGGATGGATTCCGGGATTGCCGAAGGTCGAATTCGAATCCGAAACGGTCTTGCTGATTTTCTTGCCTCCGCTGCTGTATGCGGCAGCATGGCAAATGTCCTGGCGGGACTTTCATTTCAATCTACGGCCGATCGGATTTCTGGCAGTTGGCCTTGTCCTTGCGACGACGCTCGCTGTGGCTGTCCTGGCCCATGAACTGATTGACGGC
>DASYEA010001151.1:0-7136 GCA_036499265.1 Schlesneria sp.
CAAGGCGGACAGCGGCATCTATTTGAAGGGAACGCCTCAGGTTCAGATCTGGGATTTCACCGACGAAGGCAAATTCAGTCTGGGAGCCAATAAGGGTTCAGGTGGGCTTTGGAATAATAGCCCCGGCAAGCCAGGAAAAGACCCGCTCGTCCTTGCGGACAAGCCGCTAGGCGAATGGAACCGATTCCACATTGTCCAGATTGGTGCTCGAACAACGATTCATCTGAACGACAAACTGGTCGTCGACAACGCGATCCTGGAAAATTACTTCGATCGTGCCCTGCCGCTCATTCCTAAGGGACCGATTCAGTTGCAGACGCACGGCGGCGAGATTCGCTGGAAGAATATCTTCCTGCGAGAAATCCCGATCGCGGAAGCGACCAAGATGTTGGAAAAGGACAAGGCCTCGGAAGGAACCACTTCGCTGTTCAACGGCACCGATCTGACAGGCTGGGCCGGGGCGGTCGATAACTATGAAGTCGCCGACGGAGCCATCCGCTGCAAGCCTGGCAAAGGGGGAGTGCTGCATACCAAGGACGAATACAGCGATTTCTTTGTCGCCCTAGAATTCAAAGTTCCTCCATCGGGTAATAACGGCTTGGCGATCCGCTATCCGGGCGAAGGGGATACCGCTTACGTTGGCATGTGCGAACTGCAGGTTCTGGACAACGATCACAACAACTACGCAAAGCTCGACAAGCGTCAGTATCACGGTTCGGCCTACGGCATGGCAGCCGCTGCTCGTGGCTATCAGCGTCCGACGGGCGAGTGGAACTATCAGGAAGTGACCGTCATTGGCTCGACGATCAAGGTCGAACTGAACGGCAACCTGATCTTGGATACCGACCTGAGCAAGATCACCGAGTACATGGCGAACTCGCCGCACCCCGGCAAAGATCGAGTCAAAGGCTACTTCGGCTTCGCGGGGCATGGCGATGCGGTGTTGTTCCGCAATGTGCGTATCAAGTCGCTGGTGAAGTAAGTATTCGCAGCGATACGAGCAAATGATGCGAGTCAATCATCGAAGGCCACATGGTTCCAAAGGCCGTGTGGCTTTTTCGTTTTAGGCAAGTATCCTGTCGGCAACTGTCGCGCCCACTTCTCGGATCTGATGAGGCCGCTGATGTCGATGATTGGATACTATCGACGTGTGGCCAGGGGTTGTTTTATTCTGGTTGCGCAACGATTCGATTGACTCGAAATCCGATCTGGCCGCCGCGACTGACCGCTTCGCCGGTGCCCAATGTACATCCGTTCACCGTCAGTTCGGCGTCGCTGCGGGGCTCATCAAACGAGATGATCGCACCGGGCTTGAGCTGGCAAAGATCTTTCAGCGTGATTCGCTGCTTGCCGAGGCAAACCGAAGCCTGGATCGTCAGTTTCGTCAGGCGTGACGTTTCCATCGATGCCGTCTCGGTGTGGGCTGAAGCACAGCAGGCCCGAACTGCGGACAGAAGGGCTTACGGCACACGGAGTGTGCCTTCTACTTTAAGTCGGCGTGAGGGTTGGCGGACTGCAGGAAACTGCCGATGTTGGCATCAGTTCGTCGGAGACGGGGGCTCTTTGTGTTCTGATGACGCAGATTTTGCGCGTAGGGTCTCGCGTCGGTCGGCAGTCATTGCCGCCAAGCCGACGATCACGATCACCACAACCTCGACGATCAATACGGTGGTTCCATGCTTATTGAACCAGACATTGACCGGTGCGACGGGGTCGCTCAGCAGCAACGCGACGGTAGCCAAGATCGTGATCACGAACGCCATCGAGGCGACTGCGGTCAGTTGAAACAGAATGCGGGACATTGAGAGACGGCTTTCGAGGAGATCCAGTTCAACCGGCGCGTTCCATATCCAACAGGATTTGTTTCAGATTGGTTCCCGCGTGTGAAGAGTACCCGCCTAGTTTCCCACCCGAAGCCAGGACTCGGTGACAGGGGATCAAGATCGGAAAACGATTGGTTGCCATCACCGTTCCAACGGCTCGAGCCGCCCGCGGATGCCCCACTCGCAAGGCTAACTCACCATAGCTGCAGGTCTGGCCATAAGCCAACTGGCGTGTCGCGGCAAGGACCCGGTCTCGGAATGGCGTTCGATCGGGAAGCTGCAAGTCGAACTGGTCAAAATGAACTCGCTTGCCGCGCGCGTACTCTTCCAACGCTTCGCGCAGTTCTGGAGACCAGTCTGATTCCTTGAGGCTTCCTGCAGACTGCTTCAACGCTTTTTTGGCGGCAGTGGCGGAGGGATATCCAATGCTGACCGATTGGACAAGATTGTCATGACCGACGATTGTCATCCAGCCGATTTCCGTTGGGAAAATACAGGCCGATTCACGGAAAGCAACGTCAGAATCGGCTCGGAATGTGGACACGGAACGAGACATCAGCGAACTCCCTCTTTGACCCCCAGTCGGTGGGCCTATACAATCACACCCAGTTTGAGAAGTCCACGGAATCGCCGCAATCGACAAGTCATCCATTCGGAGGAATTGATGCCACGAAGTGATGGTGGGAAACGATTTTGTGGAGTGGCCTTCTCGCAAGGTACAAGCAGGAGTTCGGAATGACGTGCCGGCCGGGCGATGTCTTGTAGAAGGCCTCGCTCGACACCCGGCACGTTTAGTTCTTTGAGGAACCGCGATATGAATCCCTACTCGTCCCTGGCTGACGATTACTACGTCAACATGACTCTGAACACGGAAATGCAGCTTCCGGCGGGACGTGAAACCATTCTGGGTTTCTTTGAACGCGTTCAAAAGAAGTATCCCACAATGCGGAACTTCTACACGCGCGAGAATGGCGATTTCGTCCTCGAAGAAGATAAGGACATGGGCCACCAGCGTTGGGTCACGCTGGAGCCACGGCGGATTTGCAGTGGCCAGATCAATCCCGATGATGTCGAGCAGGCCGTCGAACAGCATTCACTGATCCTGGATCTGATCCCATTCATGCTTTCTGTCAGCCCGCTGGACTGCGAAGCCCTCGACTTCATGATGGGCTTCGAATTCTCATATCGCGGCAATCACGATGAACTGGTCGCGGAAGCGCTGGGAGTCAGTTCGGCCTTGGATGGGATGCTGCAGGTTCCCGGCGCGAAGATCCTGAATTACGAACCGATGATGACAATTGCCCTCGACGATACTTGCCGTCGTCAGGCACGTCTGACGATCGAAACGCGCACTAACGCGTATCAGGTGCGTCGAGGTGAATTCCCCGAAGAACCAATCGTCGTCTTCTTCGCGGTGCGGCAGTACGGCAGCCTGGATCCCGAGATGTCTTACGAGAACACGTTCTCGCAACTGCGGGTGACCGCCGAGCAGCTTCTTGAGACGCACGTCATCGATCAAGTCCTGCGTCCGCTGCAGCAGGCGATCTCGGCGAAGTAGTGGTTTGGCAGGAAGATGGTTAGAAATATGCCGAGGTGACGGATATCACCTCCGGTGCCAATCCAGCCAGACTGATCCGTATGCTGATTTGTACTCATCTCACACCAGATGCAGATGCACATTTTGTGTGGTTCTCTGGGCACAGTACGGACCACATTTTGGTGTGCTCGACATGCAATGCAAAGTACCCGGTGGCCCCGGAAATGCTTGTCGAAGCTGACCAGGCTCTCTTGGACGGGATCGACAACTCATTCTCGTGCGAAGGAGTTCGCGGTGCTCCAGAAGTACGCATTCGGCACGGCGGCATGAAATTTGTCCACGAAGAATTTCACTCTTCGCTACCGTGCCATTCCGAATTAGTAGATATCGTTCCGATATCTTGTGATTCAGAAGCCTGGCTCTGCCTAACGAGGTCGAACTCGCTCTATCGAATCAACGTTCAGCAAAGGCATGCAGTTGAACTCTATAAATTCGGTTCCTTGCCTTTTGATCTCGACGACGAATGTGTCCTGCGATGTTCTCCCAATGGAGACTACGGGGCAATCTATCAGGCATCTGATCGACTCGGTGTTGTGTTCGAAATATCCACAGGAACGATAACCGCTCAACTGAATCGCGGTGAATATCGGCCGGAAAACAGTTATTTTCCGATTGCTTTCTTCCAGCATGAAGGAAGAACTTTGCTTGTGACTGCGACGGACTGGAACAAGCTTGACGTTATCGATCCCGCTACTGGAGTCGTCATAACTGAGAGGTCGCTATCCTCCGATCAAAACCTCAATTACTTCCACGCGCAATTACTCGTTTCGCCCGATGGACAGTGGATTGTCGACAACGGTTGGGTGTGGCATCCCGTCGGCATCGTTCGCTCCTGGAGTTTGGGTGCTTGGATCGAACAGAATCCTTTCGAATCAGAAGATGGGCTTTCTGTTCGAGAACTAACGACGCGTGCTTACTATTGGGACGGACCAATTTGCTGGATTGATGCCGCGACCGTCGGCATCTGGGGGTGGGGACGTGATGATGATTGGCTGATACCTGCGATTCGACTCATGGATGTTGCATCGGGCAAGGAACTGAGATGGTTTGCGGGACCACAAGTACGGCCTACCCAAATTTGGGCACCAAAGAAAGTGCCGCCATCCCTATTCTATGATGAGTATCTAGTCTCCGTCAGCAATGACATTGGAACGGCGGTCTGGGACGTTGCGACAGGCGAGCAACTCTTGCACGATGCATCGTTCGCTCCGATCAGCTATCACCCGCAAGCGAAATACTACCTGACCGTAACCGTGGATGGTTTTCGCTGCAGCCGACTAATCAAGTCCGGTAAATAGCCCGCGGTCTCAGCCACTTCTCGCAACGTCGTAATTCCGCGCTCCGAGGCATTGCTCTGCCTTCCTATTCCGTGTTCAATCCGTGTTTCATCCGTGGCTATCCTCCTCTGTTTCTAGGTGCTGACGTATGTCCGTTCAACTTAGCGAGTTTGCGAAGTCACTTACTGTCGAAACGGCCTTCAGCGTGCTCGCGATCGCCAAGTCGCTGAAAGCGGCTGGCAAAGACGTGGTGGAACTGGAGATTGGTGACAGCCCGTTTGATAGCACGGCTTCGGCGAAGTCAACTGGCGTCGAAGCGATCCAGCAGAACAAGTCGCACTACTGCCCTTCGCCGGGACTACCCGAATTTCGCGAAGCGGCCGCGAACTTTGTGAAGCATGAATTCGGCATTCCCGCCCAAGCCGCAAACATTGTCGTCGCACCGGGAGCGAAGGTTTTCGAACAGTATTTCTGCGAAGCCTTTTTGAATCCCGGCGATGGCGTGCTGGTCTTCAGCCCCTACTTTCCAACTTATCTGCCAAATATCCTGCGCCGCAACGCTCGGCCCGTCCTGGCACCTCTGAAGCAATCGAACGGCTTCCGTCCCGAGAAATCGGCGATCAAAAACTTCTTGAAGACGGATCCATCTCCCAAAGCAATCTTCTTCAATTCACCGCACAATCCCACCGGTGGTGTGATGACTCGGCAGGACTTGCGAGACGTGGCCGATCTGCTGCGCGGAACCAATGTGGCCGTGTTCAGCGATGAACCGTACTGCCACATGGTCTGGAAAGGGACTCACGAATCGCTGCTGTCTGAGCCGGGAATGCTCGAACGATCGATGGCCGCGTATACGTTCAGCAAAAGCTACAGCATGAGCGGCTGGCGACTGGGCTTCTCCGTGGCATCTGTCGAGGTTTCGGATGCGATTGGCAAGATGATCAATACGACGTTGTCCTGCACGCCGCCACTGGTTCAATTGGCGGGTAAGGCAGCTCTGGAACGCGACACCACCGAACGTGACAGCGTGATGCAGAAGTTCCGCAAGAAGGTGGAATTGCTGACCAGCGGCCTCAATCGGTTGGATGGATTTCACTCACTCGACCCGGCGGCAACGTTCTACGTCTTTCCAAACGTCGCTCCGGTTTGCAATCGTCTGGGGATCACCAGTCACGGTCTGGCCCTGTATCTGTTAGAAGGTGCCGACGACAAGTTCGGGGTCGCCTGTCTGGGAGGCGAATGCTTTGGCGAGGCCGGGGCGGGATTCCTGCGCTTCAGTTGTGCGGAACCCGACGACCGTTTGCATCAGGCTCTGGAATTCCTGCCGGTTGGAATCTCGCGAACCGATCGGGTCGCCGCATATCTGGAGAAAAACCCCAAGTTCCGCCTCGCGAATCCATATCCGACTGTCTGAGAACGAGGGACACTTTC
The DNA here is from genome assembly GCA_036499265.1 of Schlesneria sp. Taxonomy (GTDB): domain Bacteria; phylum Planctomycetota; class Planctomycetia; order Planctomycetales; family Planctomycetaceae; genus Schlesneria. The sequence continues at coordinate 6,129 of DASYEA010001151.1, forward strand.
GGAGGGATAAACGATGGGACCGGCTCCAGTCTTTCCAATCATGTGGCTGTTGGTTCTGAGCAGCATCTGGTTCATTTCGTTTATTGCTTCGCCCTTCATCGCGCGGCGAAAAGGGTATGCTCCCTACTTCTGGCTGTTTGCGTGTGGGCCGATCGGATTGATTGTGATCGCTTGTTTCCCCTCGACCCGAAAGGCGATAACTCCCGAAGATTTGGAAGTGATGCAGGCGCGAGCCAACATGACGGGAGCGATCCTGACCGGTGTAGCCCTGTTCGTCATACTGACGCTGGTCGTACCGATTGCTCTGTTCGGTTAATTTTCAACAAAGTCGATTTTCATGAAGCCTGACGGATCGGCGAGCAGTAATGCGGACAAAATACAGTCGTCGCAGGATCGCAGCCCCCGCTCAAACCGTGGTCTGGTCACCATGGTCCGAATCGGATTGGTCACTCTGCTGGTCATCTATTGGTCTTCGATGTTTTTCGGGACTCACCTGCCGAAGATGCCACAGGGTCTCGCTGGTCAAAGTGACAAGTTGCTGCATTTCTGTGCCTATTGTGGCCTGGCCGTCTTGCTGTTGTCATGGCGGATCACGCGCGGCCGGGTTTCGCTAAGCCAGCTTCTTTTGTTCTGGCTGATGATCGGTGCCTATGGCATTTTCGACGAAATGACGCAGCCGTTGGTCGGGCGAGATTGCGATATCAAAGACTGGCTCGCCGATCTGACCGGTGCAGCGATTGGACTAGCCGTCGCGTGGCCCATCGCAACACGGTTATTGGCTCCGCGCCCCGCGCTTCCCGATTCGAATCAACCGTGAATCTTGCCTCGGCGAACCTTCGGCCACGGGATGGCTATGTGTTGACACGTGCTAGCCCGGATTATTCACGGGGAAGTGAGTCCTGAAGAAATTCGGTGATGGGAGAGAATCGACCTTGGATGCTGCGCAGCATCCCCTTTCCCCTAATTCCACTGTTTCGCTGTGAGGTCCCGAGAACGCGGACTGTGCCA
>DASYEA010001152.1:0-2438 GCA_036499265.1 Schlesneria sp.
CAGACCGAAGGCGAAGACCGAACAGAATGAAGCCTTGGGATAGACGCAGCAGTAACGGTTTTCGTAGCGGGGTCGGAAGCGACTCTTGAAGTGGCGGATGCCTGCCAGGTCGAACACCAGTGCCATCCCCGCTTCACCCCAAGTCATGCCGAATCGAATGATGGGGCTGTCGCCGGGCAGCTTTTCGCTGCAGCGCAGGGACGGATCGAGGCACATGCCGACTCGCGTTGCCCCTTCGGACTGGAACTGGTCGATCGCATAGCGGAAGAGATAGGCCATCGTCCCTTTCACGGCGTCGATTCGACGGCGATACATTTCTGTGGCCCACATCGCGCCGTCGCGCATCGGATTGCAGACGACGAAGCCTTCGATTCGTCCGAAGCCGTGCTCGCTGCGAACGACGAAGACTCGCCGTCGACCGATCTCGTGCGTCCCGATCGTTCCTTCGAAGAAGGTCATTTCCTTTTGCGGTTTGGCCGAGATGCTTTCGGCGGCGACTTCCTGCAGCTCTGCGAGAGTCTCGGCCCATTGGGCCTCGGTGAGGTCGGCGGGGACGACTTCGAAGGCGACTAATCCCTGTCGGAGGCAATAGTTGGTTTGGCGGCGGACCCATTCGAAGGGCTTGCCCTGCCACGTGATCTGGCCCAGATCGAGGACTGGTTCCTCGCCCCACTTCGTGACTTGATAACCGTACTCGCGAAACAAGGATAGTTCGTGATCACCGATGTTGTGGAAGCTGGCCACCAGCTTCTTGCGCGCCAGGAATTCGGTGAATTCTTTGAGTAGAGTCGGCTTGTGCTGGTCCGATGCAATCAGGCCGCCGCCCACAAGGAGATAGCGCCCGCGTCGCGTACACGAGATCAACCCTTCGCGAGTACTCGACCAGAATTCCAATCGGCCCGGCTCGGTTGCCAAGTAGGAATCGAAGTATTCACCGTGTTGAAAGATCAGTTGGTCGCGGTAGGCGGCCGTGTCATCGTCGACCAGCGTTCGTGTCGCAGGTTGATCGATTCTGCTGAAGGTTCGAAACAGGGAACTCGCAGGTCCATGTTCAATGTTCAGGATTCGTGACGATATGTCGTTTGGTTTGATTACATGCTGATGCGAAGGCCGAGTTCGCTGCGATTCGTGAGGAGTGGTCAGTTGAGGGTCGGAATCGTCAATACGTAGGACGGCATGGCTGTCAGAGGCATTCGTTTCCGGTGATTCGAGCGCGGGGACCGACATTTCAGAACTGTCGACTACCGCGATGCTTTGATCACTGCGCGTCGTTTTTGCTTTCAGCACAGAACCGCTCATCACCCCCGCCTTCTTTTCAGACTTGGAGACCTTGCCGAGCACGCGAGCTCGCTCGGTGAATCTAAGATGACTGGGTGGAATGGGCATTGTATGTGCCGATTGCAAATAGATGACTATTAAGTCAGATTAGTAAGTGAGTAGCGGGAAACCGAAGGCCCAATTTGGGCGATCGTCACCCATCGACAGTGGGGGAGAGAATCGGAATTACGTTCGACTGGCCGACATTCGACCACCTGATGCTGTCGAAATAGTAATCTTCTCTCGCTCAAGATGCAGAATGCACTGACTACCGGATCATGTCCGCGACCCGTCGAGTAAGAGTTTTAGCCACGGATGGGAGCGCGACTAGTACCTGTGGAACTAGGGACTTGTTAATGGAGTCTTGAAGCCTGATGGCATATGGACATTTTGTCGCAGTAGAATGATGTTGAAATAGAAGAAAGCGACTGTTCCTGCCTCATTCAAAGTGCCGCTGATGGAACGTCTCATTTGTTCGCGATGTCCGCAGTGCGGATCCTCGGTGTTTATGGCGGTGGCACCGGTGAAAAATGTTGCCTTTCGGAAGGATCGGCAGTGCCAGCGTTGTGAAACGTGCTATTCGCCGCCGACTCCGCTCTGGGGCGCTGCGTTACTTATTGTGCTCGGGGCGATGATCGTGGTCGGGTGTTCGCTCTCGATCGTGCTGGCCATCGCGCACGGCTCTCCCGCCGGGTTACCTTTGAATTTTGGCTTTGGCGTGTTGGGGGTGATGTGCCTCTGGCAAGGAGTGTTAAGCCTGCGCGAGCGAGTGGTGGAGGCACCGCTATCATCCGACCCCGCGCCGCCTGCAATTCGACAATCTATCGCGAACTGGATGCTCCGGAATTGGTTCGGGATCGGGTTTGGGATCGCGTTCGTCGCAGGTCTGACGATCTTCATCAATTTTTGCGTTCGCAGCGTGCAGCAAGCGGAAATGGAACGAACGACGCAGGAGTCGAAGTACAAAGCCGCGATTCAGGCGTTGAAGCAAGCAGGTGGCCAGGTCTATGGCTGGGGCAGACAACAAGAGGCGACTTCCATCTCGTTACGGCGTGCCGATGAGCAGACTCGGATGTTCGAGGGGCAGCATGTCGGCAATCGCGAAATTGTTGACGACGATC
>DASYEA010001153.1:0-6371 GCA_036499265.1 Schlesneria sp.
CGCCACATTGTTGGCGTTCACGAAATCGAACAGTATCGCATCGCCTTGAAATTCCCGATTCAAGCGATGCTCAAATGCCTCATCTCCGAAACGCACAAGTTCTTTCTCGAGGCGGCGCACCAAAGTCTTTGTGAAGCGAATTCGCTTTAAATGAGGAATTAGGCGCTTCATCTCATCGACTAGAGCATCAAATCCGTCGGGGTCATTGAGGGCCATAAATGCAAGGACAGGAGCTAACCCCTCTCCGTCGAATTCCACTCTTGGAGGAGAACGATCCGAATAGGTCGGCTTCGCCAACTTAGTCGCGTTCAGATGAAGAAATACCAGCGATCGGGCAGGTCGCAGTGCCTCTTCAAACTGCCTTGGATCAGTTGGCGCAGTGTGAAATGTCCAGGCATTGCGTCCGTACGATTCAGTCTGTGTGGGTGGAAATCCGGCGGGTGGAATAGCTGAGACTTCAAACGTCCCGCCGGACGTCGTGCAAGCTATTGACATATTTCCAAAACCTCCACGCGTGTAGAACCAGTCGCAATGACGTTCCCATCCAAAGATTTTTTCCGGTCGTGGTTTCCATATTTCGGGCTCGTTTTTGGAAGATTGTGGAGTCGCTGCCCGCACGGCAAGATGTATTGCATCTAAGACGCTTGTCTTTCCGCTGGCGTTCGCGCCGACGAATACCGTGAATCGCTCCAAGTCGATACTTTGATGTCGGACGTTCTTGAAGTTTGTTAGTTCCACGGAATTGATCATACATACTCCCTCTCGCCCGATGGGGCTGAGCAAAGAACGCTAGGATTTACACGCCGCTTGGACAACATTGCCGGTGGTGCGTTTCGCTCCAAGGTCTCGCCGTGCCTTCTGTTCGAATTCCGTATCGACGCCTCGCGACGATCTATGCATCGATTTCGTGAGCCACCAGATCCCCGTAGGTTTCTCGACGACGGATCACCTTCACGTCGGTCCCGTCGACCAGGATCTCGGTTGCGCGGGGGCGGGAGTTGTAGTTGCTGCTCATTGCAGTCCCATAAGCTCCGGCACTGAAGGTTGCCATCAGGTCGCCGCGCACCATTGGTGGCAGATAGCGATCTTTGGCGAAGTAGTCGCTCGATTCGCAGACGGGGCCGACGACGTCGGTTTTCTCGCAGCCGGCAATCTCGCCTTCCACGTTGTCTGGCATCGCGATCGAAGGCTGTACTGGCCAGAGTCGATGGAACGAGTCGTACATCGCCGGGCGGATCAGGTCGTTCATGGCTCCATCTTGAATCACGAACAGCTTGCCACCTTCGCGCTTGGTGAAGACGACGCGACTGACCAGGATGCACGAGTTGCCGACGACAAAGCGGCCCGGTTCCAGAGCCAGCCGGCACTTGGCGGCCTTGACCGCGGGAACGATCACCTTGGCATAGGCTTCGGCTGGCAAACCTTCGTTGCCTCGATAGCTGATGCCGAAACCGCCCCCGAGATTGATCCAATTGATCTCGTGGCCATCTTTGCGCAAGGCTTCGACGACTTCGATCGCCTTCTGACCGGCCGCTTCGTAGGGGTCGGTTGTGAGGATCGGCGAACCAAGGTGCATGTGAATGCCCTTGAGTGCCAGTCGCTTGTCGCGCAGCACTTTGGCGGCGAGTTCGCGGAAGCGTTCGATATCCATCCCGAACTTATTTCCCTTTTTGCCGGTCGTCGTCTTGGCGTGTGTCTTGGCATCGATATCAGGGTTCAGCCGCAGGGCAACGTTACCGACGACTCCCATTGATCCGGCGACGGCAGCGATAGCATCCAGTTCCTGTTCGCTTTCCACGTCGAACATCAGGATCTTGTTTTCGAGTGCGAACCGGATTTCTTCATCGGTCTTGCCAACACCGGCGAAGACGACCTTTGACGTGTCGCCACCAGCCGCTTTCACGCGGTAGAGTTCGCCGCCGGAGACGACGTCGAAGCTACTGCCAGCATCGCGCATCACTTTCAGGACGCCCAGCGTTGAGTTCGCTTTGACTGAATAGCAGATGACGGGGTCGACTTCGGCAAATGCCGTTTGAATCTGCTTCAGTTGACCGAGCAGGAACGATTTCGAATAGATCCACAGCGGCGTGCCATGTTGCTCGGCCAGCTTCGCGACCGGAACCTTCTCGCAATACAACTCGCCATCGTGATAGGAAAACGGTTCCATGTCGGCAGATCTCTCAAGAAGGTAGTCGAGCCGTTCGAGACGACTCATTGGATGCGGGTGTCTTAAGAACAAGGCCGTCATGGGGATGACGGCCTTCAATTGGCAATTCGAATCAAAGCTTGTGGTTCGCTAGGAGTTCTGCAATCTGAACTGCGTTGGTCGCAGCGCCCTTGCGCAGGTTGTCGCTGACACACCAGAACGTCAGTCCGTTCGGGTGTGACAAATCGCGGCGGACTCGTCCGATGAAGACTTCGTCGCGGCCCGTGCAGTTCATCGGCATCGGGTATTTGCCGTTCTGCAGGTCATCCAGAACGATGATCCCGGGGAATGACTCAAACAGTTGGCGAGCCTCGTCCGGCGAGACGGGACGTTCGGTCTCGACCCAGATCGTTTCGCTATGACAGTTCGCCACGGGAATACGAATACAGGTCGCCGAGATCTGAATGGATTCGTCACCGAGAATCTTGCGAGTCTCGTAGACCATCTTCATTTCTTCGCTGGTGTATCCCTCTTCTTTGTGTCCGCCGATTTGCGGGATCGCGTTGAAAGCAATCGCGTGCTTGAACGTCGAGTACTCGTATTCTCCACTGGTCAGGCTGGCCTTGGTTCCCTCATACAGGTCAGTTGTCCCTGACAGTCCGGCACCACTGACGGCCTGATAGGTGCTGACGATCACTCGCTTCACTTTGGCGGCGTCATGCAGCGGCTTGAGCGCGATGACCATCTGTGTCGTCGAACAGTTGGGGCTGGAAATGATTCCGCGTCCCTTGGCAAGCAGCGTCAGTGCGTCCTGTGGGTTGATTTCTGGAATGACCAGCGGGACTTCCGGATTCATGCGGAAATAGCCCGACTCGTCGATGACGAGGCAACCTGCATCCACTGCGGCGGGGAAGTAGTCGCGTGCGGTCTCATCAGGCGTGCTACCGATGACCAGGTTGTGACCTTTAAACGAGTCCTTCGTCAGTTCTTGAACCGTGTACTCATTGCCCTGGAATTTCAGTTTGCTGCCGGCGCTGCGCTTGGACGACAGGAAGGTCCATGATCCCGCTTTGTAGCGGCGCTCTTCGAGCTGTTGGCACATGATCCGACCCACGGCCCCGGTGGCCCCGACGACAGCGACTGACTTAAACACGGCCGACATCCTTTGGAAAAAATCCGCTCGTGGAATCTCGTCTGCTAAATGGACTGACCCGATCCGGTCACAAGAATTCCGTCACGTAACGGGAGGGGACGCGGGTGAGAGCAGCGAGGTTCGCGGGGCGGCAATGGCCTGAAATAATAGCGAACAGCCAAGACCATGATCAATCGCCGCCGGAATTCCGCGGCAGACAAACCGAGATTCTTGTCTGAAAATGGTGTTTAGAGTGACTTTGCTGTCGCGACTGCAACATTCAACGGTGCTGCAAGCCGCGACGATGTCGCCAGTTATGACTCTTTGTGCCCATACAGGCCATTTTCGCGGATGTACATCTCCACAGCACGCGGAATGAGATACCGGACACTCGATCCGTTGGCCACTCGATTCCGAATGTCCGTTGCAGACGTGTCGATTCCCGGCATCTCGACGAATTGGATGCGACGGGAAACGTCCATTCCGAGTTGCTGAGTCAGGATCTGGACAGTTTCTGCCTGAGGCACCGCTGCCCGACCGCGATTGACCGCGACGACGGTCGCCAGTTGCAGTATCCGCCCTGGCTCGCGCCAGGTTGGCAGATCCCGCACCGAGTCCGCACCGATTAGTAGAAACAACTCGCGAGACGGATCGGAGGCTGTCAGTTCCTCGAGTGTCGTGACCGTGTAAGACGGACCACTGCGGCCCAGTTCGACGTTGCTCAGTTTGAAGGCCGGATTGCCAGCAATCGCAAACTCGATCATCTCGCTTCGGGCTTTGGCGGACGAAATGGTCGCGTCCAATTTGTGCGGCGGCAGTGCTGCCGGTACGAACCAAACTTCGTCCAAGCGGCATTGCTCGCGACATTGCTCGGCCAGAACGAGATGGCCGAGGTGGATCGGATCGAAGGTGCCACCAAAAATGCCGATTCTCATGAATTCTGCGTCCTTGTTGTCCGTCTTCAATCTGTAAAATCTGCGTCATCTGAGACTGCGAATCTGATCCGCAGATTTCGCAGAAAGACGCAGATTGTAAGAAGAAGACGTTGTTGATTACTCGATCATGAGTATCGGACTACGACTCACCGGGGTCACTGAAGTTGCCGAAGAAATGAACAAAGGAACTCGCAGACGATGATTCACAATCCCTTCGCGAAGCTATTACATTTGCCGCAATCGCAACTGGTCTGCCAAACCTGTGTGTTGAGTGGATTCGGCAACCACACCCGGATCTGTGAATGGCAAAAAAAGCAAACCTGGTCTAAAGGGAGCCCTAACTGAAACTCACCTAGCGCGATCATCGTCGATCGCGCTGGTTCATCAAACGGAGCTGCATCGGCGACTAAATCATCCTTGGTGAGTTTCGCCATATCCTCCCCAAATGAATCGGGATCAGCCAAGTTCAATCTCAGCCGATCCCGACGCTCTACCTCGTGGAGGCTATCGAATACTAAGCCCCGAACTTCTCCAGCCGGCCGGCGTGAGCCATTGTTAACAGCATCAGGTGCTTGGCTTCGAACTGGCCTAATCCGCCGCGCAGGCACTGCGATTCACCGAACTTGGTGGATCCGTCGAAGCGACAGTTGTCGGCGGCCAGCAACACCGGCACCGGATGCCAGCTATGCGACTTCATCTTGCTTGGGGTGCTGTGGTCTCCGGTGACGACGATGACATCGGGATTGAGCTTGGTGACGCGGGGGATGCCAGCATCCAGTTCTTCGGTCCGCTGGACTTTCAGTGCGAAGTTGCCGTCTTCGCCCGAGGAATCGGTGTACTTCCAGTGAATGAAGAAGAAGTCGTAGTCATTCCAGGAAGCTTCGAGGCGATTCATCTGATCTTCGAGCGTGTGGCCGGCGTCGAGGATGTCCATGCCGACGAGGCGGGCGAGACCGCGATACATGGGGTAGACAGCGATCGCCGCACCACGCATGCCGTAGACTTCTTGGAATGGCGGAATGTGAGGCATCTTGTCGATGCCACGCAGTGTCAGGAAATTGGCAGGGGCGTCGTCTTTGAGAACTTCTTTGGCCTTCGCCAGGAAAGCCTTAGCGATCTCGGCAGTTTTGGCACTGCCTGCGGAACGTGCGACTGGCTCCAACGCTGGAACACCGGTTTTCTGAGGATCGGTATCAGCGACATCGCCACCCAGTCCTTCGCCACGGAAGATGATGACAGTGCGATACCCTTCGCCGGCTCGCACGAAGACTTCGGCTCCGGGAACCTTGATCTGGTTCAGCTTTTCGCTGAGTTTTGAACCGACTTCGGTGGGGATACGTCCCGCGCGGCGGTCGGTGATGTTGCCAGCGGCGTCGATGGTGCAGAAGTTGCCACGGATGGCCACGTCGTTGGGGCCGAGTTCAAAATCGATGCCGAGTGCTTCGAGAACGCCGCGACCGATCTGGTACTTGGCGGGATCGTAACCGAACAAGCCGAGGTGGCCGGGGCCACTGCCAGGAGCGATACCGGGAAGAACGGGCGTGCTCAGGCCCAACGTGCCGCGTCGGGCGAGGGCGTCGAGATTCGGGGTGTTCGCCGTTTCCAGCTCTGTTTTCCCGCCCGGTTCCAGCGGCAATCCGCCCAATCCGTCTCCGACGATCAGAACGATTTTCGAACCATTGTCTTTTTGCAGTTTACGCGTGAAATCGTGCGGATCGGTCATGAATCAATCATCACTTTCAGAAGACGGGCCTCATTCGGCCACTCCAACGTTTTGGCAGCCGCTGCCTGATTGTCGATGACAAAAGCCACTCGTGCAAGTGTGAGACAAATCAGCGGTTGCGAGTCCGATCGAAGCATTGCCTTTCGATCCCGATTCTGTCTGAATGCTAGAGCAGTGATCGCAACCCGCAATCAACGGAATTCGCATGTCAAAAGTGAGCATGACGACGGTTGGACGCCAGGATTGGTCCATATCCGACGATACGATTTACTTGAACCATGGCTCGTTCGGGCCATCGCCGCGGGTTGTTCAGGCCGTCCGTGAGGAATGGTCGCAGCGACTGAATGCTAATCCGATGGACTTCTACCTGCGTCAGTTTGGTCCCGCGATTGACCACGCAGCAGAACGCCTGGGCAAGTGGATCGGGACGGAAGG
>DASYEA010001154.1:0-3183 GCA_036499265.1 Schlesneria sp.
AGGCATCGGCATGAGGCGTTTTCGCGACCAGCATGTCCATCACGTGGGGATTCCACTGGCCATCTTCCGTTCCACTCAGGACGCCGCGGAAACAGCCCACGAGTTCGCGGAACGAAGCTTGATTGGTGGTCGTGTTCTCAATTTCGCGAAATAGTGCATCGCGACGATCGGTGTCGCCATCTTCATCTGCCAGCAAGGCCTCATGGATCGCGGCGGGAACGTTCTTTCGAGCCTCGAAGATTTCATGCAGAAGCTTTCTGGCGCCGACTCGATCGTCGTCGGCGACCAGGGCAATCACAACCGGTGCTTGGTCGATCCAATGGACTGGTTTCGGACGTGAGTACAAATGTCGCTCTAAAATTCGTCTGGCGAGCGAGCGATCTCCGCGATTGTTTCGCAGACACCAATAAAAATAGTCGGCCGCGCTTTCCGCGTAGCGCGTTGAAAGGTCCCTCATGTAGATCTCGGCCTGATCCCAGTCTTGGGTTCCTTCGGCCCATTTCGCGCCAACCGACAAGCCCCAATTCGAGTAGGATTCGGCTGCCTTCTTGACATGAGGGGCGGCCTCATCCCATTTCTGTTGATCAATAAACCATTCGGCCAGATTCCCACGAATTCCCGCGTGCTGCAAACGAAGATCCGGCAGTGTTAGCGCCTTTTGCATCGTTTCGGCCCACAAATCCATCTGGCCAGCCGCTCGATATGCTTGAGAAAGCGCCAAATTATCGGCACAAGATTTTGTGACTTCAGCCACTTTCTTCCAGCAGCGAATTGCATCCTCGTGATGCTTCAACTGAAGGTGCTTGTCCGCGATCGATCTCATAACAATCATCGATTTTCCGTGCTCTTCTTCGTACTCCTTCAATTGAGGATCGGGGTCGCGACGTATGCTGTCGACGATCGACGCAGGCCAATGAGGACTGATGTCACTCAACCGGCGCTGCGGATCGGATTGCTCCTCCATCATTTCACGCAAGGCATCTTCATAAATTGGGTCGAGGTTTGCTTGAATCATCCGCTGTACCCTGGATTGCTCCGTCTCGCCGACGTTCCACAGCATTGCTACTAACGGAAACGCCCCTGCCTGGAACGATTCGCGGTCGACATTGTCGATCGCGCTATTCAGCCGCAATTGCACACCGCTGTAGTCTGGTGCCAAAAGGGATAGAAAGTTTTCCATGCGATGCCCTTTGACGACAGGATTCATCGCTTGAAGCGTTGGCGTGGAATCGATTCCGAGAGTGTTGGTTTGAACGTCGAGCACTTGCCACGCCTGACAGAACGCAGCGTCGCGCAGAAGGTCCGCAAGCACAGGCCAGGACGGTCCTGGAGTTTCTTTGACGCTCGTCACTGTCTGCAGGCATTCGACTAACTCCTTACGCTGTTCGTACTCCGCGTTTGCTTTGGGTAGGCCCCGAACGACGCGATCGGCAATGGTTCGAGCGGGGCCAGGCAAGCCGGGTATGCTCAGTAAACGATAGTGCACGTGCGGCCACATGGCATTGAACCCGATCTCTGTCACCCATCGTTTGGAAGCAAATCCCGCACTGTCGATCAGCAGATCCATGGTCCGGCCGCAAGCAGGGTTGATCGCGATGAATTTCTGAGAAACGTTATTGGCATTGTCCATTCCGTAGTCCATGCTGGTCGCACTGACTCGCAGATACAGAGCCAACTCTGGATGAGGAGTATTTTCTGCCTTGAGCGTGGCTGCATCGAACATACAGTATGCTGTGATCAGCTTGAGCCAGTCTGGTGCTTCCATCCCTGTCGCATCGTCAGCGGCGGCAATGTCGTTAAGGGCATCAGCATGACGCCCCGTCAGAGCCAGTGCATAGGCGCGATGAGCTAGAGCAAATGGTGTCGAATCGTACTTGGACACCAGCCTTTGTGCGTAAATGAGTGCACGAGCTTTGAATGCCTTGGATGCAGGGCTCCAATGATAGTCGGTCAAGCTCCCTATGTTCGCGTACGCGCGCACAAGTCGTCCCAGCAACTCCGGTGTTTCCTCGATGCGCAATTGCACGTGCAGGCTTTGAATCAATCCGAACTGGGTCACAAAATCGAAATGATCCTCGATCTTAGTCGGGGCCTTCGCTTTTACTGAACTTGGCTTCGGTTTCTCGTATCCAGCTTTCTCGAGGGCTTTGACCAAATCCGTTCGTGAAAGGTGCTCCATGTGCTCCACGAACGGTTGAATCCACTCGCTGTCGACCGAGTCCATCGTCGGCGCGGTCCATAGAAATGCTGCGCCAGTCGGATTGAAACGCGTGATAGAAACGTTGAAGTCGTACAACGGCAGGGCATCAGTCGCGATCTGATTCCGCGTGGCAACCGAGGTGACGATGAACGGCCCGGCCACGACGTCGCCAACCGGGATCACTTCCCCGATGGAACTGTCGAGTGTGATAAGTCCCAATTCCTGCTCAGCAGCAACGAGCAGCGCTTGCCGGGCAATCTCTCGAACAAGCGTCCCGTCCACCTCCGTCTTCATAGATGTGCTTGGGAAGGTCACTGCGACAATCTTCTCGTAGCCCTTGGGCATTCCTTTGCCCGTTTGTTGCTTCGCGGGCGCGTCAGCCTTCGCTGCTTTGGGACGCGGGGGCGGAGCGGCACATGTCGACCATTGAATTCCCACGACCAGCAGCATCGACAGAACAGCGTGCTGTCGTGGCAGTCTATGGAATAACACTTGAATGAATAGTCGCAAGCTTGCTGTCGTCATTTGACCATGTCCTAATTTGACACGCCTATTAAGCGTGATAAAGCGCGATCATGGGAAGCGCCGGTCAGGTAGATCGAGCGGCGATTCATCAGAACTGGTCCGGCTACGAAATTCAATGGGCTCAGCCGCGAGATGGCCGCGGGAAGGGACGGAACTGTCAGCTGGCAAGTCGTGACGCCAAGTCTTCTTTCTCGCCAGACCTCCAGAGGGGACAGGGCCATTATTGATGCCAGTCCAAGTCATCGCTCAGATAGAAGCAAGGGGAGCCAACTTTATCCGGAGTTTCTCGTTGATCCCGTCGTGCCTTTGGATCAAGTCGGCGGTCTATTCTGAAACGACTGCGACACGTCTGATGCAGCACGACCTTGTCGAGGACTCCGTCGAAGACTCCAAGATCGTGGAACACTCAGCTTGGATGTCGTGTCAGGCAGAAAAACGGCCGGCGCCAATACCTCTTG
>DASYEA010001155.1:0-2366 GCA_036499265.1 Schlesneria sp.
ACTGATTTCAATCTGCAAGCATCGCACGCCGTAAGGTTACAAGCTGAGTTTAGACGGAATTCAGATTACGTCGCTGCGACAGATTGACGTGACCTAGTTCCGCTTGCCGAAGGCGGTCTAATTCAAGTCTAATTTATTGCCAATTAATTCAGTCGTGTGCGAATTAAGATGTCGTTACCTAAGGCGAATAAACGCCACCAATTTGACATCCGCCAATGCCGGCAAGGGACGTGAAAGCGGTTTCATCGTGATGCGGACTTCGCCGGCAGGAAGATCCAGCTCTCCGAGCGATTGCGTGCGATAGTCGTCCCAGCTATCCGTCTTTTCGACTTTCTTCGACAGTGACTTTCCGGCCGCTTCAATGGAGACGCGATTACCCGCTGCCGAGGAATCACAGGCGTACGTCCAGTGCACGTCGTACTGGCCCGCCTGCGGAACATTGATTGTCCAAACCACGACATCGTCGGCACTGCTCCACCAGCCAAGGTTCTTGTGCTTGTCTTCGATGACAATCGTCGATCCGTAGATCTCAGCTTCGTAGGGAGTTAACGTGAATGCCCCTTTGGCATCGGCCGTCACGACTCGCGGCTTGTTGCCCGCGAACTCTTTCATCGCGGGAAGCGGAACGTTCAAGCGAATGTAGGCGATGAGTGCCGCCGCATCGGCTGGCCTGAGGTCTCGTTCCAAGCCTTCGGGCATGAGAGATTTCGCATTGCTGAGTAGCTCGTCGAGTTCGCTGCGCAAGAGTGTCGTCTCCTTCGCCTCCGCGCCGCGAAGTGTGATCGTCCCGGCGGTCTCTGCGGCCATCAACCCAGTGTGTGTCACTCCCGATTTCGTGATCGCGGTGAACGTCAGAAACTTCGTTTCCACCGCGCGATTGGGGTCCAGCACCGCCGCGATCAATGCATCGGGGGACTTGTCCGTCAGAGACATCAAGTCGGGGCCGACCGCATGACCGACGTCGCCGAGCTTATGGCATTGCGAACACATCTTGATGAACAGTTGCCGCCCCAGCACGGCGTCGCCGCCTGCCCGAACTGTCGGCAAGTAGTCCGCCACCAGCTTCACGCGGTCCGAATTCACCGGAATCGCCAGGACTTTGCTGGCCCGCTCCACCGTCTTCGCACTATTGCTTTCCAGCAGTCGCTGACGAGTCGCAGCATCCAGATCTAATGGCGACAAGACTTTCTGTTCGATCGAGGTCAGCAGTTCCTCGCGCCAGCGATCGCGACTGAGCAGAATATCGCAAGCCCTGGTTCGCAATCCCGGTACCAGCGATCGATAGTTGGCGATCAAGCGTCCGGGGACATCATCCGACTTCACGCGAGCCAGGGTGGCAAGTGCCGCCAATTGCAATTCGGGCGACGATCGCGGAGTGATCAGTTCGACCAGCAACTGCAGATCGTCGGCGGAATCCATCGTGCGGCCCAGCACTCGCACCGCGGCGATTCGATCTTCGGGCAAGGCACTGTCGCTCGATGCCAACTCTCGCCCCGCGTGGAACAGCTTACTCAGCCTGTCGGCTACAGGCTTGGCCTCAGGACTCAATCCCTTCAGCCACTTGTCGAGCGAGGTGAAGCGACGATCCAGCGAAATCAAGAACTGCTCGACGGCGCGATACTGCCAGCGTTCGAAATGCCCTTCCTTCGGTTCGGTGGCTCGGTTGAGTAGCGTCACCAACGCCGACTCCTGATTGAACGCCACGGCCTGCGCCAACAACTGCTGCAACAAATCGGTCTGATCAGGACCGTGCTTGATGACTTCGGACAGGACCGATTCGAGATTGTCCGCGTTCAACGAACTGATCACAGCCGCAGTGAAATGAACGTCCGATGAGGTTTGGGCATCTCCCGGCACAGGACCTTCGACAGCCAGTCGCCCCAGTATCGCTCCCGCTTGAGGATGTTTCATCTCACCCAATGTATAAGCCAACTGCAGGCGAACCTGAGGATCCTTGTCATCGGCGAGACGACCGAGCCTCTGCCACATTGGTTCATCGGGCTCGGGGAAATGTTCGCAGAGTCGAATGGCATGCCGCCTGACACCGGGATGCACATCGGCCAGCGCGACTTGTAACGAATCATGCAACGCTCGACGGGCGTCGTTGCGGAGCGATTCATGCAGCATCAAGCCGTCCAGGGTGCACAGCGAATGCAGCCGCCCCAAGGCTTTCGCCTTCAACTCGGACTTGCTGATCGTGGTGTCGTTCTTGGGAGGGGCTGTCACTTGCGCAGCCAACAGCGGAATTGCCGTCGCATCAGCTCGATCAACCAGCAACTGCTGAGCGATATCGCGCTGCCAGCCATTCGAATGCGACAGCGCTGTGACCAACTGTGGCGTTGTCAGCTTGTTCAACTGAAAGACCG
>DASYEA010001156.1:0-3546 GCA_036499265.1 Schlesneria sp.
CCGAATGCAGGAAGTAATTGGCAAAGGTGTGTTCCGAGAACGGCGAAACGACGGAACGGACCACTGCCAGTTCGTCGGCGCATTCGCCGACGTGCGGGAACAGATCACTGACCGGCAGACCGCACTCGCCGTAGTTTTTGAACGCCCAGGGCGATTTCAGCAGCTTGCCGATGTTGGCGAACTGAGTCGGCTCCACCTTGCCGAGGATCTCTTGCGGGCTTTTGCCGTGATGCTTGTCGAGCATCGGCTTGGGATCGAAAGTATCAACTTGCGATGGGCCGCCGTCCATGTACAGGAAGATGACGTGCTTGGCCTTCGCCGGAAAATGCGTCGGCTTGGACGTGACCGTGTCTGACGCGACAACATCGTTCGCAGTTACAATTCGATCGGTGAGCATGCTCGACAATGCCACCGCGCCAAATCCATTGGCAGCCTGTGTCAGCATCTGGCGGCGAGACAGCGGTGGGATCTGATATCTCTGGCAGGGAAACATAGCTCAAGCTCTCAATATCCATTGCGGAACGCGCAATCCGCGATCATTCGATGAACACAAATTCTTTGACGTTAAAAATCACATGGCACAGGTCGGCCCAGACCTGAGGTGACGAGAGTCTCTGCGACTGCGGCAATTCCAGTCGAGCCCCCTGTGCGTTGAGGAACTCTGTAGCCTGAACCTTCTCAGAAGGCGTTGCGGGTCGCGCGACGGCTTGCAGATACATGGCATCGATTCTCTGCTCAACGGACTGGTCGGCTTTAGCCAGTAGTTCATTAGCCCATCGCTTGGACATCTCAATGACCAGAGGATCATTCATCAGAATCAACGCCTGCGCCGGGACATTCGATGACGTCCGCCGACCAACCGTCGAAAAGGGAGACGGAGTATCAAATGCCAGCATCATCGGAGACAGAAAGTTTCTGCGAACCGAGATGTAGATGCTGCGACGGCCGTTGCCGTCGAGTGGACCGTTCACTCCGGGGCGACCGCGACCTTCCATGAACGGAGTCAGGTGAATCGGGACACTGGGGCCAAATGCGGCGGGGTTTAGTCGTCCCGAAACAGCTAGCAACGAATCGCGAATGACCTCACCTTCCAACCGCTTGATTGGCATCCGATGCCAGAGCAGATTGTTGGGATCGGCCGTCTCTGCGGATTCCGTCGGGTGGCTGGACATCTGATAAGTTCGGCCGAGCATCAGCGACTTGATCAGCCGCTTGGTCGACCAACCGTCTGCGATGAACCTTGTCGCGAGATGATCAAGCAGTTCTGGATGAGTGGGTGCCTGCCCCAAAACGCCCATGTTGTCCACCGACGGCACGATCCCACGGCCAAACAAATGATACCAGACGCGATTCACCGCGACTCGTGCGGCAAGCGGACTCTGGATCATCTGTCGAGCCAAACTCAATCGACCGCTGCCACTGTCGGCTTTGTCGACGTTGTCAGCTCCCAAGGCCTCTAGGAACCGTCGCTGCACGGGATCTCGCGGCGTATTGGAATTCCCGCGAATCAGCAACAATTCGTCTGTGCCATTTCCATCGAGCATGGCGGGAGCCAACTGCGATTCCCAAGAGACGTTGTTGGCCAGCGATTTCTGTGTGTCGCGCAGGCTGGCAAGCTGTCGATCCTGCTCGATTAAGTCGTCGCGTTTTGCGAACAGGTCTCGCTTCTGCACAATCCAGTTGGCGAGTGTGGCATCTGCGGTGGACGGCCGTTCAACCTGATTTCCCTGCCATTTTACGAGTTTTGCGAATACTTCGCGGATGCGAGCCTGATGGTAGCGGACTTGGTCTGGCGCAGAACCCGATGGTTGGTTCGCGACGGCGCTTGGTAGCGCAGGAGCCGAATCACTTTGAACAACCATCGCGATCGCGCATTCCGTATCATCGGCTGGCATGAATTCGATGTGCATCCGGTGGCTCGGATACAGTTCGAGATCTTGAGCAACCCAATGCCACTGCGATTCAGTTTGCTTATATTCTCTGAGAAGTGATCCGTGTAGAGGTCCAGCGACGATCAGATGAGAATTCACAACGGCATAAGCTCGCACCGATCCGCGAACGAGATACCACAAGCGTTTGCTATTCAATGTGAACTCGGGGGTACGCACCATCCGGCCGTGACGATGCCAGGCTCCCATCGTCCCATAGTCGTCTTCGGTGCCATCCGTGAGTTTGAAGTCCTTCCAGAACAACTCACGCTCCCAACTGCCGATCGTTGTGACTTTCAGTTCCGGTTGGCCTGAGTCCGCGAATTGCAATTGCCCGGGGGCAGCGGGGCGAAGTCCAAATGAAACGCCGTCCTCGATCGCGTCACTCGACTGGAGAACGCCGAAATCAACGACTAATGCACCAGTGGGAATTTCTGGGTTTGGCGAGACCACGACCCCGTCAGTGCCGGCGATCAGGCTGTGGAGCAGATGGTGCTTGTCCGCTTTGGCGACGATCAGTTCGCGGCACCAGCGTGAGAGGATCTCGGCATCGAGATTCTTCGCGCCAGCGATCTCGGCTAAACCTGCCCGAACTGGAGCTACCGACGGCTTGGCCGCAGGTCCCGTCGCGTCGCTCGCAAAGACGATCTGGTCCACAAGGATGTGGCCCCAGCCGCCAGATTCGGAGTCGACAATCTCAATGCGGGCTGTCTTGCCTCGCAGATCTGCCACCTGCCATTGCTCCGTGCGCAACGTTCCCGAATTCTGGCCCGTTGCCGTCCGGACCGTCTTACCATCGACTTCTAGATTGATACAGGTCTTCCCAGCATGCGCCCCGCCTCCGATTTGGAATCGGATCACAGGGTAGTCGATTGTGAACGATGGAGAGATCAGGCGACCGGTCTGAGCGTCTCGACCTGCAGCACTGTTTTCGCCCTCGGGTGGATTCCGATGCGAGTTGACCAGATGCTCTCCCTGAAAGCCCTCAAGCGGTGCCGCATACGCGTTGTCAGCTTTACGAGGCGGCCGACTTCCAAAGGCGGTTCCTTCCACCTTCCAATTCCCGTAATTTTCGCTTTCGAAGTCAGCGAAGACCAACTCGCCCTCTTTTGAGATGGGCGAATCGGGATTCCAGCCGTCATCTACGGCCTGCTTGGCGGTCAGCAGGTACTGATCCAGTTTGTCCAATGTCGGGCGTGCTGCCTTGAACATCAGTTGAGACATCTGTTGCCGGGCGAGCTTCCGAGCTTCGTCCAACTGAACCGCAATTTGTCGATCATGTTCTGCCGTCTGCACGCGCACCTGTCGATAGCTACCGCTGAGCAGGAAGCCGGTCAGTGCGTAGTAGTCTCGCTGGGAGATCGCATCAAACTTGTGATCGTGACATCGAGCACAGGCGACGGTCAAACCCAGAAAGGTCTTGGACATAACATCCAGCCGATTGTCCATCCGGTCCGTTTCGTCCTTGCGGATATCAACGGGAGAGTGAACTTCTTCACCGAGAAACCAAAAGCCGGTTCCGAGGACGGCTTCGTTGATGTTGCTCGCATCCTTGGGAGCAGACGCCTTTTCTGCAGTCCGCCAGCGAGGTTTGATCAAGTCGCCGGCAATATGTTCG
>DASYEA010001157.1:0-3462 GCA_036499265.1 Schlesneria sp.
GCTCGATAGTTGAAGAACTTACGGCCCAGTTCGAAGTCGCTGCCCATCATCGCGACATCCAGCAACTGATAGCTGGTTGAGGTGCCGACAACCGTGTCAACGACGGCCAGCCCTGACGTACCCGCGCCAACGCCGGTTCCCTGCTGGATCTGGCCGACAGGAAGATAAAGATTCGCGCGGCCGACCCAATTCGATTGAGTAAACAACTCGAAATTCACATCGAGCTGCTGGAAGAGATTGTTGTACCGGCTTTGAGTGAAATCGAGGTAGAGGCCCGCGCCGACGATCGATCGATCGAGCACAGGGAGATCTGTCATCCAGCGTTGCTGAATTCCCAATGATCCCGCAGGGTTACCGGTGATGGCGTTGTAGTTCATCATGAACTGGCCGCTGTAGAGCGTCACCGAATCGTTGATCGAGCCTGTGTAGTGGGTCGCACCAATGCTGGCGAACGGCTGCTGCCCACCGAACTGTTTTCCCTCAGTTCCCTGCACCGTGAAATAGGTGCGGCTGTTGGGATCGAAGACATTGGCAAATCGTTCTGTGAAGAGAGGTGCGCTCTGCTGAGCCCTCAATTGATTGGCCTGTGCCATCAGAACTACGACGGCAACTGATTTCAGAATCAGTCGGAACAACATCTTCATGGTTGAGCTCGTGGTGTGTTCGTCGCTGTCCACCCAAGGGTGGTGGCGCTACAAATCGCTTCGCCTGATTTCCAGAGGCGACAATCCCTTTAAGTCGCCGTTCGGCAGGAATTGCCGATTTAGGAAATGTGCTAACTCACCGCTCCGTCATGAAGTTACGTCCATAACCATCGTCTCCCCTTCCTGCGGCAATAACTGCAACAGGGGCAAAAAAATGATCACGTGGTCTTTATCCAGTCAGACTCGCTAAATCCGCTTCATTCGCCAATTGCCAACCTTGAGAACCTGGTCATGCGCTTCGCATGCGTGTGTCCCTGGCGCATCTTGGTGATTGACGCGTCGATCAAAAAAGAAAGACCACTCGTAATGAGTGGTCTTTCTGCTGAGACAGAGATTTCGATCGGTCAAGGATTAACCAGCAACTCCCGCAGCCATCATCTTGATCGCGGCCGGTCCCACCAGCACCACGAAGATTCCCGGGAAGATGAACAGCACCATTGGAAACAGCATTTGCACGGCCGTCTTCTGAGCTTTTTCTTCGGCGATCTGGCGACGTTTGACGCGCATGCAATCGGACTGGACTCGCAGTGCCTGAGCGATCGATGACCCGAATCGCTCGGCCTGAATCAGAATCGCGGCCAACGCCTTGATGTCGTCGACTCCCGTTCGGATCCCCAGGTCGTGCAGCACGTCGCGGCGGACACGACCCATCTGGATTTGCAGGTTGCACAAATCGAGTTCATCACACATCTCTTTGTGTGTGTCGTGGAGTTCTTCGGAAATACGTCGCATCCCGGCGTCCAGCCCTAAGCCGGCCTCGACGCAGACCACCAGCAGGTCCAGCGCGTCAGGTAATGATAGGAAGAGCTTTTGCTTACGCCCACTGGCCATAAACGACAGAACCAATTCGGGCAGGAAGAAAAAGATACCGGCGGTAATCGCGATAGCAAAGTAGCCTTTCTGGGTCATTCCATAGACCAGCATGCCACCGCCGCCACCCGCCAGGGCACCCACACCTAACATGGCGACCCTGATCGCCAGATAAGTCTGCGTTGCGGAACTTTGGTTGTAACCCGCATTCGCCAATCGGACGCGCAGCTCATTCTTTTCCAGATCCGATTTCGATCCCAACGCTGCGGAAAGAGCGGGAGCCGCCTTCTCAAACATTTGACTTACGCTGCTGCCAGACTTTCGCTTTTTATCGCGTCCGCCCGGGTCACGAAGCTCTGCCAGACGCTCGGTCGCCCGGTTGTCTTCTTTCTGAAATGCGGAAATCAGCGCCCATACGCCCAGCGTGCAGATGGCGAAAACAGCCCATGGCAGGATGGTGTTGAGTTCCATGGCTCAATGACTCGCAAAATTCGAGGTATGTAGGAATGTCCCGGCCACGTCGGTGACCTTAGACCTTGATATCGATGATCTTCTTGATACAGATCGCGCCGAAAACCTGCATGACGATTCCAAACGTAATCATCTTGCGGCCCAAGGGATCGGTGAACAGCAACATCACGTATTCTTGATTCAGGTAGTACACGGCGATGAAGATTGCGATCGGTAGGGCCATCAGAACCGCGCCGCTCAGACGACCTTCCCCGGTCAGTGCCTGCACCATCCCCAGGATCTTGAATCGCTCGCGGATCACTTCACAGATCTTGTCGATGATTTCTGCCAGGTCACCGCCCGTTTGCCGTTGAATTGCGACGGCGGTCACAAAGAACTTTAAGTCCAGATTCGGCATGCGAATCATCATGTTCTTCAAGGCCTGTTCGATGGGGATACCGAGGTTCTGTTCTTCGTAGGCAATGTGGAATTCGGTACTGATTGGGTCGGCCATTTCCTCGACGATCATGTTCAAGCCCGAGTTCAAGCTGTTTCCAGATCGGAGGGCTCGAGCCAACAGAGACAGGGCATCAGGAAGTTGAACACCAAATCGCTTGGTTCGCTTCTTGCGTCGAAGACTCAACCACATGGTGGGCATCGCCCCCAAAATCAACGCGAAGACCGGCAACAGTGGTGTTGGTGCTTGAGCGATTGCGCCGGCGGCCGCCCCCAGCACACCACCCCCAGCACTGATCAGCACATACGTCTGAAAGTCGATTGGCGAGTTGGCTTGTTCCAGGAACAGACCGAAGTTTCCCAGTCGTTTCGAGAAATGGCCCAAAGCCCGACCGGCTCCGGTGCTCATATTGACGAAGTCCTGCTTCATCAAACCGCGCGACGCCTCGCTGTCGATGGGTTTGTTCCCGGCGAGCAGTTCCAGCCGATCTTCGGCCCGCGTGGTGTTCATGCTCTTCGTCAGCGATACGACGGCAGCACCCAATGCACCAGCACCGAAAAATGCCGCAATCGAAATGATCCACACGGGGTCCATAATGCTCTCTCCAATCACCAGCCCGAACGCTTCAAATCTCGTTAGCGGCCCAGGGCGCGCTGAGTAAACAAATTCGATGGCAGCTTCACTCCTGCCGCTTCCAGTCGCTGCATGAACGACGGGCGAATCCCGGTTGCTTCGAAATGACCGAAGGCCCGGTTTTGATCGTCGATCCCGTCCTGCTTGAAGACGAAGATGTCTTGCATCACGATCTGGTCCTGCTCCATGTTCTGAACTTCCGTGATGTATGTCAGCTTGCGCGGACCACCTTGCAATCGCTGGACTTGAATGATCAGATCCACGGCGGCCGCAAACTGCTGGCGCAAGGCGCGTATCGGCAGTTCGACACCCCCCATCGAGATCATCGTTTCCAGACGCGAAACAGCATCGCGAGGCGTGTTAGCGTGGATCGTTGTCATCGATCCTTCGTGGCCGGTGTTCATTGCC
>DASYEA010001158.1:0-3342 GCA_036499265.1 Schlesneria sp.
CATCAAACGAGATCGGCTCACCATCCAGAGGTTTGGGTGGTTGAGGCTTGCCGGTGCGGGGTTGTAGAACTTCACCCTGATCGTCGACAAAGATCACTCGGTTTCCATCACCGCCACGAAAATCGCCTCCCCAGCCTTTGCCTCGAATGCGAGCAAACAGGCTGACCATCCCGTAGTAATCATCGTTGGTCCATTTCTCATTGGGGTGGTCATGGCAGTGGGCGCATTGGATGGACATGCCGAGGAATGCCATCGACGTGGTTTCCACCATGTCTTGCGGATCCTGGTGTAAAGCATAGAAGTTCGCCGCGCCGTTATCGAAAGTGCTCCCCTTGGCCAGCATGATGCCCCGAGCAAATTCATCCCACGGGATATTGTTCGCGACCCGGTCACGAATCCATTGGTAGTAAGATTTGACGGCTTGCGGTCGCAGGCGATTCCCGGTTAGTAGCAATAGATCTGACCATTGGTACGCCCAGTAATCCACAAACTCAGGCCGCGCGAGCAATTGCTCAATCAGCTTTAGACGTTTTTCTGGATCTGTGTCCTCCAAGAACGTTCGTGCTTCATCGATCGTCGGCAGCAGGCCGATTGTGTCGAGGTAAATACGTCGCACGAATTCGCTGTCATCAGACTTGGCCGAAGGCGGGAGATTGAGAGCCGCGAGCTTTTCCAGGACGAACTGGTCGATGAAATTGGCCGGAGGCACATCAGTAAAAGCTTCAGCGCGAACATGTTGGATGTAGGGGACCGTGATTGTGGCGGTGGCATTTTGAGCCAAATACCACGCAACGACCGCTCCTTCACCGCTTCCAGTGACTTTGATGAATCCGTTGTCATTGACTTGGCAAACCGTGTGATTGGACGACGTGTATTTCGCCCAGCGAGTGACGTCTTCGGTGTGGCCATCGGTGAAATGGGCCTGAACAATCAGTTGCTGTTCCGTGGCAGGAACGAGGCGTGCATTCTCAGGCAGAATCTTGAGATAAGAGATCTTGGCATCATTTGCTGCTGGGCCTTGTTGGCCTTGAGCGAGCCACTCCGCGATCACATCAAACTCGTGCGAATCTTCGGCAAAACGGACACCTCCCTTGTGAGGAATCATCCCGGTCGGCTTCGTCAGGATCAGGCTACGTCCTGGATCGTCTGGCACCACCCTTCGTCCGCGCGCTTGTCGAGTGATGGAAAAAAAGTCTGCCTCGGGGTCGTATCCGCGAAGTGAAAGCTTAAATCCATTCTTCCCGGCGGCAGCACCATGGCACGCGCCGGAATTGCATCCCATTTTCGAGAGTACCGATTGCACGTGATTGCGAAAGGTCCACTGATGGGGAGCATCGAATTGATTGACCGTGACTTTCGTGCTGGCTGTTCGCCCGCTGCCGGTCACAGTAATCGTCGCAGTTCCATTTCCAGTCGGGATAATCTCACTATTGATCACCTTGGCGACGTATTCATTGTCAGATGAAAACTGAATATCAAGAACCTGGCCCGTTGCGTACCCGCTTTCGGTCGATTCGACGATCAACTTCTGTCGCGATTTGGGCCCCGATAGATGCATGTTCGCGGGAAGTAAGCTCAGGCCTTCGGAAGCAGATATTTGACTGCTTGCGTACAGCGCAAAGGACAGCGTCGCGAATCGAAGGAATAGCTTCATGAGACTTCCAGCGGGATATCCGTCGGGCAAATGGTTCGTCGAATCGGCCGGAATTGCTAACTGAATAGCTCCATGATCGGCTTCATCCCCGAGTCTGTGAGTGGGAAAGGCCTTCCGGCTGGACCCGGCAACGTATCCTCAACGTCGAAGCCCAGGCTGTGATAGATCGTGGCGATGATTTCGGGAGGTGTGACGGGCCGTTCCGCTGGATAGCCTCCGATCGGATCGCTGCGACCGATCACCCGGCCACCCTTCACTCCTCCGCCGGCGAAGTAGACGGACCAACATTGCGGCCAGTGGTCGCGACCGCCGGCGGGATTAACTCGAGGGGTTCGTCCGAATTCGGAGAGATTGCAGACAAGTGTATTGCCCAGCAAGCCACGCTGAACCAAGTCTTCGATGAGCGCGCTGTATCCCTGGTCGTACATGGGTGCAACAATGTTTTTCATCCCTTCGATTGACGTGAAGGGGGCGGTCCCATGGATGTCCCAAGTGACTTCATTGAATACGGTCAAGAAGGTGTTGATTGTGACGAATCGCACCCCTGCTTCGACGAGTCGTCGCGAGAGCAGGCAGCACTGGCCGAAGCGGTTCATCCCATACCGCTCGCGAACGGAAGTCGGCTCCTTGGTCAGGTCAAATGCGTCGCGCGCCTGAGGGCTGGTGATGATCCGGAACGCCGATTGAAAACTGCTGTCGAGGAGTTGCGCGTTCTCGGATTGTTCGAATCCAGAGACAGTCTCGTCAACGACATCGCGCAACTTGCGGCGTCGGTCCAGCCTCGCTTCGCCGATTTGCTTGGGTGGCAACAGATCAGGGACGACGAAGTCGGGCTTCGATGGATCGGCATTCAGGGCGAATGGATCCATGGCCTTTCCCAGGAAGCCACCGGCTTGGCCATTGGGCAGATTGCCGCCACCTGAACCCATCAGTTCTGGCAGGACGACGAATGGAGGCAGGTCGGACTTACGCCCCATCAGGTACGCCGCGACACTTCCGGCATGAGGCGTGTTCAATCCACCAGTGAAGAATCGTCCGGTCTGCATCATCTGCCAACCCGCATCATGGACCGCAGGGGCGTTGTGATTGCAACTTCGAACGAACGAGATGTGATTTGCGAGTTCGGCGTGCTTCGGGAAGATCTCGCTGATCTGGATTTCTGGTGACTTGGTGGAGATAGGCCGAAATGGCCCGCGAATCTCCAGTGGCGCTTCGGGCTTGGGATCCCACGTGTCGAGCTGGCTGGGGGCACCCAGGTTGAAGATCATGATGACCGAGCGGTCGTCCTTGCCTGGCTTGTTGCCAGCGGCGCGTGCTTCCATTGCGGCCAAGTCGGCCATCGTCAGGCCCGCAACTCCCAGAGAGCCGACTTGAAGAAAATCGCGGCGGGTCATTCCGTCGCACGTATGAGCTGTTCCGCGACCAGTCAGTTGAAGCATGGCGAGTTCCCGGTGCGAACGTCGATCTGTCAAACAGAATGGGAATTGTAACCCATCAAGAATCGTCGCCTCAATGTTCGGACTGGCTGTTCACTGGTTAAGAGGATCAAAAAAGAAACGGCGACGCTATGGCTAGCGTCGCCGTTGAAATTCGAATCGCGGTTCGAAGGACTGGTTATGCCAGTTCTTCGTCGGTATGGACTTCAATAACTCGTTCACAGTGTCCCGCAGGTTCGCACAACTCTTCTC
>DASYEA010001159.1:0-2263 GCA_036499265.1 Schlesneria sp.
GCGAGTATTGCTGCTGGCTGGAGATTTTGTCGAAGACTATGAAATCATGGTACCGTTTCAGGCTTTGCCCGTGCTCGGGTATGCCGTGGATGCGGTCTGTCCGGGAAAACAGTCCGGAAATCAAATTCGGACGGCAATCCATGACTTCGAAGGGGACCAGACCTACTCCGAAAAGCCAGGGCACAATTTCACGCTGAATGCGTCGTTTGCAGAAATCCAACTCGACAACTATTGCGGACTCTACGTCCCTGGCGGGAGAGCTCCCGAGTATCTTCGCTTGAACGAAGCGGTCCTGAACGTGGTCCGACACTTTGCGACCAAAAACCTTCCGATCGCCGCGATTTGCCATGGGATTCAAATTCTGACGGCCGCAGGTGTCGTGAAGAACCGGCGCTGCACATCTTACCCGGCGTGTAGTCCAGAGATCACGCTTGCTGGAGGTCAGTACGTCGCGGTCCCTGTTGATCAAGCTTATGTCGACGGCAACTTAATCACGGCTCCTGCTTGGCCGGCCCATCAAGCCATTCTGCGGTTGTTTGCCAAAGCGCTCGGTTAACCCGATGATGGTCACGCTCCGTTGACCCGCCTGATTTGCCTGCTGAATCTTCCCGCCTAATAATCCGATTGTGAGTTCTCATGTCCGCATCCCGCTGGTTAGTCGTCGGTTCAATTCTAGGTGGCTTGGCCGTCGCTTTGGGAGCGTTTGCCGCACATGGTCTCGACAAGGTGTTCGTGGAGAAATACTCGGGCCAGACTCGCGTCGTGGCGGGCGAGACAGTGCCGCTTTCCAAGAAGTTCCTCAACGACTTCAAGACCGGCGCAGAATACCAGATGTATCACAGCCTGGCATTGTTGGCTGTAGGCTTAATCGCTCAGCGTCGTCGCTCATGGCGATTGTCTGCCGCGGGAGTATCGTTCACTTTCGGCATCGTGTTGTTCTCGGGCAGTCTGTATGTGCTGACGCTCACCGGCGTCACCAAGTGGGGGATGGTCACTCCGCTGGGCGGCGTCGCGTTTCTCGTTGGCTGGCTGCTGTTAGCAATCGAGTCCTCGGTCGGGACGGAATCAGTCTAAGAAATCTCTCAAGCGTATTTCTTTCATCGGATCAATAAGGAATTCTTGCATGTTCATTTTCGATGCTCATCTGGATATGGCCTGGAACGCAACGGAGTGGGTGCGCGATCTGATGCTCCCTGCCGCCAAGATTCGCGAATTTGAGCAGCACTACGACAAAATCATTCCCGGCCCATGCACGGTTTCCTGGCCTGAACTGCACCGGGGTCGAGTCGGCTTGATCATCGCAACCTTGTTGCCACGCCATCATCGCAAAGATAAACCGCTCACCTTTCCGCAATCGCGTGAAGCATGCTATGCGATGGCTCACGGTCAATTGGCGTATTACCACGCCATGACTGCTCGCGGTGTGTTGCGAGAAATTCCGGATAAGGCGGCACTGAATCATCACGTCGAGCAGTGGTTGGCGCTCCCCGCGGGTGAATTGCCAGTGGGTCAACCGCCGATCGGATTCATCCTCAGCATGGAAGGGAGCACGCCGATCCTGTATCCCGAACAGATCGCTGACTGGTATCAAGCTGGCCTGCGACTGTTGGGGCCAGCTCACTACGGCCCCGGCCCCTACTGCTTCGGCACGGGGAGCGAAGGGGGATTCAACGAAGACGGTAAGCGAATGCTGCGCGAGATGGATCGCGTCGGCATGCTACTGGATGTCACTCATCTCGCCGACGAATCATTCTGGGATGCGATGGAGATCTATCAGGGCCCCTGCATCGCCAGTCATCACAATTGCCGTTCGCTGGTGCCGGCGGATCGCCAATTAACGGACGAGCAGATCAAAGAGCTAATTCGCCGTGGCTCGGTGATCGGTGCGGCCTTTGACAACTGGATGATTCGACCCGGTTGGAAGATCGGAGTCTCTGATCCTTCCACCGTGCAGATGACGCACATCGTCGATCACATCGATCACATCTGCCAGTTGGCGGGGAATGCCAATCATTGCGGGATGGGCACCGACTTGGATGGGGGCTTCGGCAAGGAGCAGTCTCCTTCCGATTTGGACACCATCGCGGATCTCGGGAAGATGGCCGAACTGCTTGCTGCACGTGGTTATTCGACAGACGATGTCGAGAGAATTATGTGGCGAAATTTTGTGGAATTTTTCCGCAGAGCATGGAAATAGCAACAGTCGATTTGGCACCATTCAGGTCCGTCGGTACAGCGATTTGTTGGCCTATCCGAACCTGAA
>DASYEA010001160.1:0-1593 GCA_036499265.1 Schlesneria sp.
ACAGCCCGCCCTGGTCGGTATGAACGAGCGAAAGCACTTCTCCAAAAAGTGCCTGTTGAACTGAGGTCGGAATTGCGATCGCTGGTGCCCGAGCTGCGTCGCGACCTCCGCGGCCTGGTCGATGAACTTCGCCTGGTGGACGGTTGGCCCGCGGATCACAAACCGTTCCTGACGCCTCGTGAATTCGCCTTGTTCGCCAATCCTCTCAACAACCACAAATGCAAGGTGACTTGGATCACCGGAGGAGCATCGATCGGGAAGATGCTTTTCGATGATGACTACATCGCGGTTGGCGGTGCTGTAGGAAGATCACATCAGGTCGCTGACCTGGTGTGCATCGATCCGCGTGCTGACTTCGCCGCAATTCGCAATGCCCGTGGTCGGCCACGGTTGCCAAAAGACAACATGCCCACAGACCAGGAATCACCGGTCCCAGAGTAGGTCAAATTTCTACCGCGTGGGAAACCACACGGCACTGACCGATGCGTCAGTGCTGTAACTAGATCGTCAGGAAGCGACTCGCGCGGCGGGTCGGAGTGGAGTTAACGAGCATGATGCCAATAAGCAGCCCCCCACTAGGGCCAATAAACGATGATAATGTCGCTGTTCGACCGCGAACCCCCCAAATCCGCACCGATTACCCTGCGTTTGGTTCAGCCGGACGTGAGGATCAGCAATCCTCACGTCGGAATGAACGGCGGAATTCATGCGTTGTACGAGTCGATGCGCGACGAGAACACCGCCCCGGTCCCCGAACTGTCGCCCGACGAATTGGCCTTCGCACAGAAGGAGCTCTCTGTGGGGCTCTGCTATGCGCATCACTTGATGGCGTGGCGGAGGCAGCAGCGTATCGATGGCAAGATCGCCCAAGGGACACTGTCCAAGGAGCTGCAGAGTGTCCGCTGCTTCGATCGATTCGACTGCGATTTCCTGCGAGCGCCCCGGGACTGGCCCAGCGGTGTTCCCTGGAAGGGGTTGCCCGTGGGCTATGTCGCTCAGAAGTATTTCGAAGAGTGGATCCGGACGCGGCTCTACGAAGGCTATGCGATTCCCACGATGGAAGGCCGCTGGTGTCATGTCCGGACGGTCCTCAACATGATGAAGCGAATGGGAGCGATCGGCGATCTGCCGGACATCGACTTCGCGGCCATCGTCACATCCTTCCAGCGAGCGGTCGGCAACGACGATTACGACGACATTGTTCCGACGACGTACACGCGACAGCAGCACGTCGGCGTGTATCAGCGACTTCACGAACCGGACATGCGAGCGGCCTGGGTGTTGGGATCCAACGGCGGGCCTCGGACGGTCGATCTGTTCTCGCTTCGCTGGTCTGCCAATGTTCGCCTGGGCGAGCGGCCCGAACTGTTCTACACGGCGAACAAGACGGGCAAACGTCACTGGGTGCCGTTGCATCCGATCACGGTCAAACACTTGCGGCGGCTGATCGCGCTCCAGGGACATCTGGATCCCGATCTACCGCAGGGCCTGGTGTTCCCGCGGCTGACATCTCATGCCGTCGACCCGGAGAAGGGTCGACCAGCTCGGCGACGAAACGAACGGATCAAGCAAGTGATGCAGGAATGTGGCATG
>DASYEA010001161.1:0-2571 GCA_036499265.1 Schlesneria sp.
TGAAAAGTGAGTCGCCCGAATGGTTGTCGCGCATCCACGTTCGTCATGGAGATCGCTTCGAACATCATTTCTGGCAACCTGGTCGAGGACACGATCGCAACATCATCCGGGGCCGGACGCTGATGAACATGATTGACTACACTCATCAGAATCCGGTTCGCCGCAAAATGGTCGAGCAGGCAAAAGACTGGAAGTGGTCGAGTGCAAGTTGGTACGAAGAATCGCCTCTGAATGAATTGAAACCTGATCCCATCCCTTGGGATTGGCTCGAAGATGTCAATTGAGGAGCGACGATCCGCAGCAGTACATGGGACGCTCGTCCGCGAACATATCATGTGCAACTTCAGGCTGGCCTGGGTTGGAGCGACGGGTGGCCGGGGTTGGAGCGCTTCGCGAAACCCCGGTGCGTTACCAACTCAATCCATTCACACGTTTTCGAAACGACGAAGCAGTTGCCGTCAACTTCGAGAACGACCAAAATCCAGGCTTGAGGATCTACTCCAGCAACCGCGACAGCTAACTCGCGCCCGTCCGAACCGGGGTTTCGCGAAGCGCTCCAACCCCGGCCACCCGTTACAAACAAAACACCGCACAAGGATTTTCTAACCTTGATCTGTCGCGACGTTAGAATCGCGCGGGGTGGCATTGCTTGGACCTTTGAAGTCAAATGGATGTGCCACTGGTTGGCCGCTTTAGGACAACTAGTGCCGATTGAGAGTCCAGCGTCGTTGTGTAGCTCTCGAACGAGGACGTAGAGCACAGACTACTAAGTCTCGATCACCGCGAGTCGAGCGAAACGATCGGGAATCGAGAACTAAGATTTGTGATGAGACGCTGATCTGCTGTCACGAATTCACAGCCTTCCCGTTCCGCCAGCGCGACGAAAATGCAGTCCGTGACGGCGATTCTCGTGGCTGATGAGATTTCAACCGCTCTCGGTAGCAGCGGCAGAAAAGGATGCAGGACGGGACCGTTCTGAAGAATGTCGAACAGGTGTGCCGCTGCGTCCCCTACGGGAATGATCTTTCGACGTTCGGCCTTGGTGAGGACATGCGCAACTTCTTCTGCGAAGACATCGGGCGCAATGATCTCATGGATGCCATTCCTGACATCATCTTGAAACTCGAGGGCCTGCAAAGAATCCGGTTCTGGAATCACCCACTTCACCGCCACTGATGTATCCAGAACGTAAAGAGTCATCGATCGCGGTGTTCCCGCACAAGGTCGACGGCGACTTCTACGATCCCCACCCGTTTGCGCGTTTCTTCCCGCATTCTATCCATGCGTTCCCGAGACTTCTTCGCCGCGTCAGGATCTCGTTCACCCTTCATCAACTTGGCGATGAGTTCTTCGAGTTCCTGCTTGCCGGTGGTGGGGGTGTCCGTGCTCATGCAACCATTGTTTGAACTCGCAGCGGGCGAGTCAATTGGAAACTGTAGGAAGACAGTCGCACTAGGATTGCGTTGTCCTTCGAATGACGACACTTCAGAGTCGCGTTAAAGTCGTTAGATTCAGAAAAGCCGATCACCAGTCGGAAACGGCGTAGGTTCTCCTCGCCCCGGCCGATGTTATTTGTGCCCGCATATTTTGTGCAGGTTGCCCAAGTGATCGTACCGACTTGCCTGCGTTTGAGATCTCGTCAAATGCCGAGGAGCCTACACGTGAACCGAAATTGGACCTCTTTGATTTCTGCATCCCTGGCCACGGTCTGCTTCGCTCTCGTCGCAGCATCCGCACAGGCTCAGTGTTATCCCAACAATCTCTGCTGTACGACCAACTGCCGCTCGCCGCTGACCACCGTCGGTTACTGCGGGACCGGTCCGGGCCGATGCTGCGGATATGGCTACCAGGGGTACCCCGGCTATCAATACAGCTATGCCGCTGGCATGCGAGTCGGTTGTTCTCCCGGTTTTGAATCGTGTGGGGAATACTTCTCCGGCATGAAAGCGATGTACGGCAACTGCAATCGTATGAATAACTGCGGCCAGCCTATTTGCGGAGGTAGTTGGGGGTGCGGCTACCGAACAGGCTGCGGCACCGGATGCGGCTTGGCCTCGCCTGTGATCTCTCCAAGCTGCTGCAGCCCTTCACCAAACTGCTGCGCCGTGATGTCCAACAGTGCTGTGATGACTCGCCCAGCCAACGTCGCCCCGGTCCCCACGACGACAGCGCCGATGCCAACCTACAACACCACCGCAGAACCAGCGACCGTCGAACCGAAGCCAGCCGCCGTGGAACCAGCCCCCGCCCCCGCCGATGCGGCTGCCACTGTCGAGACCGAAGCCCCGAAGCCAGGCAACTGATCAACTGCGAGCAGATGAGCTCGATGTGACAGCTTTCGAGCCCACGAAGTCAACGGGATGTGCCACTGGTTGGCCGCTTTGGGACAACCAGTGCCGATCGCGAATCGAACTTTGAGGAAAGAGTTCCGCCCGCCTCACTCCGAATCGTCGGCTTCCGTGATCGGCGCAGCGTCCCGCAAGTCGATCGTTCGACGGCCGGTCAGTTCCACCTCTAACAAGGTGGCAAGTTCCTTCGGATCGCGGACCTGAATGTTCTGCAGCGAAGCGG
>DASYEA010001162.1:0-3981 GCA_036499265.1 Schlesneria sp.
AGAGATCCGCTGAATGGTTATCGACCTGGTTGCAGTCGCCCGCTCGGCTGAACCCAACGCATCGGATGCCAGTCTTTACGCTGACTGAGAAAGAACGATCGCAGATTGTTCTCGCTCTGATCGAGTCATCGCAATCGCTGGAGCAGGGGAGACCGGCGGCGAGTAAACCTGCGGACAGAATGATTGAACAAGGCCAGAAACTGATCGCCGCGGCCAAGTGTGCCAATTGCCACGACTTGCCGGGAATCAAAATTGAGGTAGCGATGGTCGCGCCACTCACGAATCCTGATCGAGATTGGAAGCGAAGTTGTACTTCGTCACTTGATCGCGCGCAGAATCGTCCTGAATTCCCGAACATCGATCTCGCCGCTATCCGGGCTTACCTTGCCACCTCGACGCGAGATGCGTCGCAAGCAGAGCATGCGGTTGAGGACTTTGCGTTCGGACGACGATTGCTCGAACGGAAGAACTGCACCAACTGCCATGACCGCGATGGGTCTCGTGGCATCTCCAAGCATGCCGCGGCGATTGCTAAAGCTGACGAATCTCTGTCTGGCCTGCACATGACATTGATTCCGCCGCGATTGAACGCGGTGGGTGACCGCATGCGTGACACCGCGTTGGCTGAGGCAATTCGGGGAGAACAAAAGAATCGTCGATTGAACTGGCTACGAGTCCGAATGCCCAAGTTCGCTCACTCCGATGTGGAGCAGAGTGCATTGCTGAAATATCTAATTGACCATGATCGTATCCCGGCCGGAAGTCCAGCATCAGATAAGGCTGCAGAGCTAGTTTCGGAGAAGCCGGATGCGCAACAAATTCTTGCTGGTCGCGAACTGCTGGGAGGTAAGGGATTCAGTTGCGTGGCCTGTCATGCTGTGAAGGAATACACGCCGAAAGTGACCGCTCTGGGGACGCGAGGGTCGAATCTGCATTTGATCGGCCAGCGCATGCGAAGTGAATACTTCTTCCGGTGGACGCGTGCTCCGCTTCGCGTGATGCCGGGGGTCGAGATGCCCAACTATCAGCGGCCGCATGAATACATCCTGCCTGGGCAACTGAATCAGCAGCTCGTTGCGATCTGGCAGGCGTTGAATGACCCCAACCTGACCGCCCCGACGAATCCGGCGGTCGTTGAGCAGTTGCTGTCCGTGAGTCGCACAGATCATCCCAAGGTCGTCCGCGATGTCTTCACTGTCCCTGGTTTGCCTGACGAAACGGTGTCGCGTTCTTATGCCGCTGGCTTGCCGGGTGGCCACTCGATCCTATTTGATCTGGAATCGGGCAGTCTCCGCGGTTGGACGTTGGGCGATTTCGCACGCCAGCGGTGCGAGGGGAAGCGCTGGTATTGGGATCTGGCTGGAACGACTTTGGCAGCGGGCTTTGAAAAGAGGTCTGACATCTTCCTGGTCGATGCCAAGACGCGGCAGATGCTGGGGCCGGAGACCGGCTGGATGGTCAAATACAACCTGCACACAGACCAACGAGAAGATCGCTCCGTCGAACTCCACTACGACATTGAGGTATCCAAAGATGATGTCACGCATCTGGTGAACAATGTGGTCGAACGATGGGAGGCAACACCTGAAGGATGGGAGCGAAGAATCTCGGCCAGCGCACCGGCGGGGACGGAAGTTTGGTTTCGGAATTCAACTCCAAAGATTCACTTTGACCATTCGCAAATTAAAGTGGAACGAACGCCCCAGGCTCGCGAATCGCAGTTGCCCGCAGATGCTATCGCGTTCTGGAACGACTCGGAATCGGCTCGAAAGGTGATGAAGGTCAGCTATCAAACCTCGCTCAGGTGGAACCTTGGCAAGCGCGATGCGGCTGTGCCGAAGCTGAGTTCCACAGACAAGATTACGTCTGTTCCTGGATTCGACGGCCGACGATTGGCGTTCCCTCGATCCATCATGCCGACAGCGCTGGCGTGGGATCACCGCCAACGACTGATGTTCACGTCCTTGAAAGGGCATCTGTATCGCCAAGAGTCTGAAGATGATCAGCAATCGCTTACCGTTATGGAAGGGGGCTTGGCGGCTCCTTTCGGGCTCATTGAGATCCCCATCAAAGTGGCGGCCAATCCTGCGGAACGACAATTCTCAATTGTCGTCGCTCACAAGCCAGAACTGCTGAATTTGAGACTCAACAATCTGGGACAGATTCAAGCGCGCAGCGTGCTGGCAACTGGTTGGGGGGTGACCGACGACTACCACGACTGGACCTGCGGCATCGTAAAAGACTCGCTTGGAAACTTGTTTGTGGGATTGGGGAGCGACTACACGTTTAAGAATAGACCGAAAGCAAACTCGCGTTGGCGCGGCGACATCTTACGAATCGAGCCTGACGGCAAGATCGAATCTATCGCTTACGGATTGCGATATCCCACCGGCCTGGCGATCGATGATCAGGACCGCTTGTTCTGCTCAGATCAGCAAGGCGTTCAAAACACGTTCAATGAGTTGAACTTGATCCAAGCAGGGCATCGCTATGGCGTCCCCAGCCGACATGAAACCAACCCCGATGCGCCCGCCGATCCACCGGCGGTCCAGATCCCGCACCCTTGGACTCGCAGTGTGAACGGAATCGTCTGGGTTCCAAAATCCAACTCGAAGGGGCTTGCTCCGTTCGCGGGGCAATTCCTGGCTTGTGAAATCAACAATCATGCGTTGATTCGGATGAGCATTCAGACCGTAGGAGATGTCGTTCAGGGTGCTGCGTATCCGTTCAGCAAGCCCGCCAAAGAGGGAGACCCATCGAATTTCGTCGGCCCGCTGTGCATCGGCCTGAGCCCTGCGGGGGAGATCTATGTGGGCGGGTTGCAGGACGGGGGCTGGGCGGGTGGTCTGAACGTGGGCGACATCGTCAAACTGACTTCGAACGGGGAGTTGCCCAATGGCATTCGCGAAATCCGCGCCACGAAGAGTGGTTTCGAGATCGAATTCTTTCATCCCATCGACCCAGGTCGCGCAGCTGATACCCGCCAGTTCAAGATCTCGGGCTACACGCGCGTCTGGAGGGGAGATTATGCGACACCAGATTCGGGGAACCATGCTTGCGAAGTGCAGTCAGCAACTTTGAGTGGGGACAAGCGAACAGTGGCATTGATCACCTCGGGACGTAAGCTTGGACATGTCTATGACATCTCGGTCGGGGAGCTCGGCACTGAATCACAGCGAGTTCTCTGGCCATCGCTGGGACACTACACACTCCATCGAATTCCCGAATGAGGAACCTTTGAAATGACCGTGTCCTCTCAGATTGTCGTGATCACCGGTGCAACTCGTGGCTGTGGTCGCGCGATGGTGGAGCGATTTGTCGAAGCGGGCCAAACCGTGATCGGCTGCGGCCGGTCCGCGGCGCTGGTTGCGAAGCTGCAAGCAGAATTCGGTAGCCCTCATCGCTTTGACGTGGTTGACGTGGCAGTCGACGATCAAGTGCAGACGTGGGCTCGATCAGTCCTGGCAGCAGGCAATGTTCCTGATCTGCTGATCAACAATGCCGCGGTCATGAACAACCCTGCGCCCCTGTGGGAAATCACAGCGGCGGAGTTTCAATCGTTGATCATCGTGAACGTTGTCGGGACGGCAAACGTGATTCGCCATTTCGTGCCGAGCATGGTCGAGCGGAAACGCGGGGTCATCGTGAACTTTAGTTCTGGCTGGGGACGATGCACCGCTCCCGAAGTAGCCCCCTACTGCGCGACCAAGTATGCCATCGAGGGACTGACTTTGGCGTTGGCCCAAGAGTTGCCGCAAGGCATGGCGGCTGTTCCTCTGAATCCGGGAATCATCAATACTGAGATGCTGCAGCAATGCTGGGCAGACGGTGCTGATGCTTATCCGACACCAGAGCAGTGGAGCCAAATTGCCGCGCCGTTTCTGCTTTCACTTGGTGCGAAGGACAACGGCAGATCATTAAGCGTGCCGTCCTAAGTGACCGTGCGCGATGATGGCCGATCAGATTCGGGAGAGCCGCGGG
>DASYEA010001163.1:0-2202 GCA_036499265.1 Schlesneria sp.
CACATCATGCTTGATCCGTTGACTGAGTGCCCCGGAAAGTTCGATGACGAACGGATCGTTCATCAGGAATAACGCTTGAGGGGCGACAATTGATTCAAATCGACGTTCGACAATCCCCGTGCAATCCGCGACGTCAAACAGCGGGCCGAAGTCGGCCTTCGTG
This sequence comes from Schlesneria sp., assembly GCA_036499265.1. Classification (GTDB taxonomy): domain Bacteria; phylum Planctomycetota; class Planctomycetia; order Planctomycetales; family Planctomycetaceae; genus Schlesneria. The sequence continues at coordinate 164 of DASYEA010001163.1, forward strand.
CCTGTTCGAACGGCCATCAGATACAAGCTGCGGCGCGGCAATGTGATGTCTTGAAAACCAGGACCGCCACGTGTGGCATCCAACCGGCCTGCCACCGCCAACAGACTGTCTCGCAGCGACTCCGCTTCGATCCGGCGCCGGTTCGCACGCCACAAAAGTCGGTTTTCTGGATCTGCGGCGAGACCCGCCGCATTCGGAGCAGAGTTCTGCTGATAGACACTCGACAACAGGATCAGCCGATGCATCGCTTTGATCGACCAGCCTGATGCCACAAAGCGAGCGGCCAGATCATCGAGTAATTCCGGGTGACTCGGGCGTTCCCCCATCTCTCCAAAATTGGCCGAGGTCGGTACCAGTCCGACACCGAAGTGATGTTGCCAGATGCGATTGACCATGACCCGCGCCGTCAGTGGATTTTCCGAATTCGCGAGCCACTGCGCGAGCTCTCGTCGACCACTTCCTGCACGAATCTCGATCGGCTTATTTCCTGCGAGGACCTTCGGAACACCTCGCGGGACGACCTTGCCAGGTTTTAAGTGATTGCCCCGCAGGTAAACAGTCGCGTCATGGAACCCTTCGTGCGGAGTTCCTGCAGGTCCTCCATCCTGCACAGAAATGGCCTGCGGAATCTCTGTCGGTTTCTTCTTCTGAAGCGTTTCTAACTCGTCGCGCATACTGACTAACCGCGCCTGAAAATCCGTGGGCAACACCTGAGTTCGTTCTGCGGGCTCTAGTCGAAACGGGCTTTGGGCGGACGTCAATTCCTGATAGAGGTCACTGACATTTGCAGTCTCGCCTTGTTCCACCTCTGAAGTCGAACACCAGCGTTGCATGAGATCCGCTTCCACACGCGAACGCGCCAAGTCGTCCAGGGATTGATTGAAGACTCGCAATTCAGCGAGATCACCTTGAAACCGAGGACTCGCTCCAGAACCCGGACCACCAATCCGCAGGGCTGCAATGGCAGGATCGGAGGAAACGGAGTCGATCCCCTTGTTAGTCCCAACTGGTTGGCCTTGCCGATGGAGAGTGACGCCGCTTGGTCCCCAAGTCAGACTCAACACTTGGAATCCAGATATTTCTGACACAGGCGAAGCGGCAGGTACCGTCACGTCGCCTGACGCACCGTTACGACGAACAATCGCATGCAGAGCCCCTGCCGCGTCGGTCATGATCCCGATTCCGTGCTGACCGACCGAGGCATCCTCCCAACCTAGCAACCGCTGTCCAGGGCCACCCGCCGGGTCAAGTCGATAGACAATAAACAGGCTGCCGGCGGCGGGAACTGTCACGGGCGCTTGCAACAATTCGTTGCCAGCGAAGTGCAATGCTGCTCTAGACTGAGTTTGAGCCTTAATCATGGTCAGGGTCGGTGCGGCGACGTCCGAGACAAGCTCGGTCTGCACTGGCCCACAACCTCGATTGGGCCATGCGATCACGCGCTGTGCCTCATTCGTCGCAATTCGTCTGTCACTCGCCGTGAACCGCAGAACTTCGGCTTCGGTCAGCGTCTTCGCAACGCTGTCGCGCGACCGCAATTCACGCTGAGCATTTCCAATCGCCGTCAATGACTCGGCCAATTCCGCGGACCGCGATTCTGCAGTTGCTTTGTCTGTTGCACCGCGGACGCCGGCTAAAGCAGGATGCGGGTGTTGCTCTTCAAAATAAGCACTCCAACGGGTCAGAGCCGTGGCGTCAAGACCTTTGGCCTTCGCCAATTCCGCCAGCGTTGGTTTCGCACATCCCACCTCAGGATGAGCGAGCTCCCAAGCTGCTGTCAAATACCGCGCTGTGCCAACCTCGATCTGCCGCTCGAGATACACGTGATATTCATGCTGCGCCAACAGATTCACATTTTGGGAAAGCTCGGCGATCCGCACTTTGTCACGCGCCTGCTCCGCGTGGATCGACGAAATCTCCACAGACGAAAGTAACGGCACTCGAACGAGTGGCGTATTCCCTTTCACTGGTCCAGGAATGAGGCGCGTACTGAAGAAAATACCGGCCAGCGAATAGTAGTCTTCGATCGAGATGGGGTC
>DASYEA010001164.1:0-3443 GCA_036499265.1 Schlesneria sp.
GTGACGGGTTGGGATGATCCGCGGATGCCCACGATCGCAGGGATTCGACGACGCGGTTATCCCCCAGCTGCCATGCGAGCCTTCTGTGACGAGATCGGCGTGACAAAGTTCAACGGCCTGACCGAAATGGTTGTGTTGGAAAATGCGGTCCGAGCGGACCTCAACAAGAACGCGCCGCGAGTGATGGCCGTGCTGAAGCCGTTGAAGGTCGTGTTGACCAACTATCCGGATGGTCAGGTCGACGAACTCGAAGCGGTCAACAATCCTGAAGATCCGGCGGCTGGAACTCGTCAGGTGCCATTCTCAAAAGTCCTGTACATCGAACAGGACGACTTCATGGAGAATCCACCGAAGCAGTTCTTCCGACTGGCCCCAGGTCGAGAAGTCCGTCTACGCTGGGCTTATCTGATCACCTGCCAGGAAGCGATCAAAGATCCAGCCACGGGTGAAATCATCGAACTCCGCTGCACCTACGATCCAGCCACGCGGGGCGGAAACGCTCCCGACGGACGCAAAGTGAAATCGACGATCCACTGGGTCTCGGCCGAGCACGCTCTCTCTGCCGAGGTCCGGCTCTACGATCACTTGTTCGCGATCGCCAACGTCGCTGACATCCCTGATGGCGATGATTGGAAAAGCCACCTGAATCCCAAGTCGCTGACAGTTGTCCCTGACGCCAAGCTGGAGCGATCACTGTCGACAGCCCAAGCTGGCTATCGCTGCCAGTTCGAGCGACTCGGTTACTTCTGCGTCGACAAGAATTCACAACCCGACAAACTGATCTTCAACCGCACCGTCACCTTGAAAGACGACTGGGCCAAGATCCAGAAGAAGGGCGGCTGATTTAGGCGGCTGCAATTGAGGGTAGGTTATGCTTCAGCATAACTTTGCTTACGTTCAAAAAGCCGAAGAGCAAGCAGGAGACAGATTAATGAGCGATTTGAATTCTCTGCAGAATCGATTCGTCTGGGTCGACATTCCTGTGGCGAATCTCGATCGAGCACAGCAGTTCTATGCGGCTGTGCTCGATATTACCGTCCACAAGGAGCAGTTCGGTGACGTCTCGTTCTGCGTCCTTGACCACAAAGACGGCAACGGCGGTTGCCTGGTCGAGAACGCTGCCGAAGTCTCTGCAAAAGGTGCGCTGGTCTATCTGAACGTCGACAAGCGGATTCAAGATGCGGTGGCGAAGGTCGAGTCGAATGGCGGCTCGATCATCACGCCGATTCACGCAATCGGACCTCATGGATTTCGAGCGGTGATCATCGACGGTGAGGGAAATCGAGTGGCACTGCACTCGACGGTCGATTCGTGAATCGTAGGGTGCGTGCAGTCTTCGAAACGCACCACAACGAACGAGACGGTGTGTTCCGAAGACTGCACACACCCTACTGGATTAGCTGATGATCAGTGTCTTCAACTCGGCGATGATTTGACGTTCGCCAGCGAGCACGTTCATCAGGATGCCGATCGCGTCGACATCGTCGATGCAGGTGTGAGCCGCTTCGTCCAGCTCTGCGACGATGGCATTCTGGTTCTCGATGATGCGAGGCAGCATCGCTTTCAGTGCCATGAAGTGCAGGTCCGTGAATTCGGCGGGATACAAACCGAATTCGATCGGCCAGCGACGTTCGGTCAACAGTTCGATCAACAGTTCGGTGTGATGCTTCTGCTGAACGATCAATCGTGCGACGGCATCTCGAGCGGCTCCCGCATTGGCTGGCGACCACGGGCTGACTTCACCGACAAACTGCAGCAGGCTGCAGCTCAGGTCGACAACGAGTTGATTCAGTTGCGTGTTGTGCTGGATGCAGGCCATGGGCGATCCGAGAGAGCGAGTTGCGAGTGCGGGGGATTCAACTGCGTCCACGTTGCGTTCCACTATCAGAAGAATGCTGCCGCTGCGTGGTTGGCCACTCGGCTTAAAGGCTGAATAATGATCCCCAGCACCAGCACCATCCCGCACACCAGCAGGACATACATCCCGGACGGCGAGTTCGATGGCATTGAGACCGGTCGAGCATCGATCGGACGGACATCCATACACATCGTCTTGGCGAGTCGGACGTAGTAGAACAGGCTCAGCACGGTGTTCAATCCACCTGCGGCCAGCACCACCCACATGAACCAGTGGACTCGAGTCGCGTCAAACAGGGATGCGAAGATGAAGAACTTCCCAAAGAACCCGCCGAGCGGTGGAATACCTAACAGGCTGAACAGACAGATTGCCATTCCGACGGCCAACAGTGGTGCTTGTTGGATCAGGCCCTTGTAGTCGTCGATCTCTTCGCTGAATGTCTGATTGCGGATCAACGCGATGATGCTGAAGGCACCCAGATTCATGAACATATACACGGCGAGATAGTACAGCAGACCTTCAATCGCCTGTTTCATCTGTTCTGGACTGGCGGCAAGCTCCGATCCCGTCGTTGATCGCAAGACCAGCAAGGCCGAGACGGCCATCAGCATGTAACCCGCGTGAGCGATCGTCGAGTAGGCCAGCATTCGCTTGGCATTGGTCTGCGAGTACGCTGCCATATTGCCGAAGGTCGCAGTGATGATGGCCAATGTCCCCAAGCCCAGCCCCATCGTCAGTGACAATCCCTGCACGACACCGGCCGCACTGCCTGTGACACTCATACAGAAGCGAACTAACAACGCGAAGGCCGCGGCCTTCGAGGCGATCGACAAGAACCCTGCCACTTCGGCTGGGGCCCCTTCGAAAGCGTCTGGGCACCAGAAGTGGAATGGAACCAGCGACAACTTGAACGCAAACCCGACGGAGATCATCAGCAGAGCCAGGATCGCAATTCGTGTTTCCGGATGAGATGCTGTGAATCCGTTCGCGAAAATCGCATGCAGACGTTCGCCCAGCAATCCGAATTCGGCGGTCCCGGTCAGGCCAGCCAGCAGACTGATCCCGAACAGCATGACCCCGGCCGCACCAGCACCGTAGACCACGAACTTGAGCGATGCTTCGCTGCTTTGACGGCGACCTTTCAGGAAGCCTGTCATGGCGTAGCTGGGAACGCTGGCCATTTCGATGCCCAGGAACAGCATCAGTAGATGGTTCGCACTGCTCATGACCATCATGCCGACAACGGCACCGCACAGCAGTGTGTAGAAATCAGGTGCGTCTTCCTGATCGGGGATTCCGCTGAGCACGGTCAACGCCACGACAAACACGAGGAAGAACAAGAGAAAGCCGCGGAAGTACACCGAGAACTCATCATGGACTGCCAGGCCAGTGAACAGCAGCGTGCTGGGTTGGCCATCGATGCTCAGTTCCCAGAACTGCACCAGAACGGCGATGAACGCTCCCAGGCTTCCCAACAGGGCGAACCAGTGAGTGGGGATGCACTTGTCGAGGCCCGTCAGTCGGGCCTTCAGCATCGCGACGATGGAGCCGCACAGAATCAATTCTGGCAGGAACAACACCAGCG
>DASYEA010001165.1:0-2575 GCA_036499265.1 Schlesneria sp.
AGCCGACTCTAATCGCTCGACATCCACATGCGAGCCAAATCCGATCACCATCGGTCGCGGCTGAAGACTCAGATATTCCATCACAGTCGTGGGAGAACAATCGAGACAACTGAGGTCCACGAAGACCGCGCGCGGCTGCGACTCGACAACTTTCGACCACAGGTGTTCGACTGACCCCAGGGTCTCGAATTTCAGCCCCAATGCTGACGCGGTTCCAGTCACTTTGCTGGTGAACATCAAGTCACGTGTGAGCAGCAGCCCATCCAGGTAAACACGGTCCGTCAACTGACTGTCTCCAGCTCTCAATGAGCGTATGCAATGATCGATTTGGGCTCGGCATAGGAGGGCGATGCTCTGGCCGAACCGCGGATGTGGATGGACTCGCAATCACAAGCGCGGCTCGGTGGGAGCCCTCGCTCTCCCAAAGCAGAGAACACGGCCTTGTCGAAGACTCCAAAACCGTGGCACCCTGGAAAGATAGACGGGTTGGAAACCCGTCCTTGCGAAGACACGGCCACCCACCGACACCTATCTACCTCAGCATGGGCTGCGATGGAAATGGACGTGCTTCCAGCCAGAGTCTTTCTTTTCCCAGACACGGGTTTCCATGGCAGCTGTTGAGATGGGGGCTCCGCTGCCGTCGAGCTTTTGAACGACACGCACGTAAGATACGACCGCGACATTTCCCATCAGGCGCACGTTAGGGGACGCGATCGTCGATTGTTTGGATGGCTTCGTCGGCGATGAGGGAAGATCGAAGTAGAACTTATGAAAAGGCAATCCCGCCACGACCTGACCGAGCGCTTCGGGCTCGAAGCACGTGATTGATTCGCAACACAACGATTCGTATGTCTTCCAATCGCCAGCATCAATCGACGTCAACAGCTTGCGGCTGAGCGACAACAATTCTTGTTCAACACCTGACATCGACAGAAGCTCCTTGTCCAGGCAATGATGCCTGGGCAGTTTATTGTGAGAACTGAGACAGAAAATCATCAAAGCCACCGTCTGACGGGGCCTTTTCCTCGGTATTTTCTTCGACGGGTTCGGACGCAATCACCGGTTCTTCAGCGACTTCGGCCACCGCTTCGACCGTGGGTAAAAATACGCCAGGCGTGGTGACCGCGTTTGGATCCGCCGCCGCTTCCGTCGTTGGTTTGACTTTTCGTCCGAACATTGAAAATAGAGATTTCAGCCCCCCCTTTTTGGCGGGCGCTTCGGGGACTGCGGCTTCCTCTTCAGGCGCGGTTTCCGGCAGCGTTTCCTGAAACATGAAGACCGTGTCTTCGGCTGTCTCTGCCGGCACTTCTTGAGTTTCCGCGAAGCTTGTTCCCGGCTCTAATTCGACTGTATCGCCGGGAGCAGAATACGCAACAATTGGCGGCGCGAACAATTCCTGAGGAGGGGCGAACTCGGCTGGTACGATGACTGCTGCCATGACAACGGGAGCGACAGCAACTGCGACTTCCTGCAGCGGGGCAACTTGGGCGACAGCCGCAGGGGTTGCGACGGGGACTGAGGCTACGACAGAGGCCGCGACGGGAGCAGGCAGCACTGCGATCGAGCTGACATCGACCTGCGAAATAACTTCCGTCTGGGGAAGTTCCGGCTGTGGGGGAATGCCTGTTCGCGACAAAACCATCGTGGCACTGGTGGACGCCACGTAGTCGATCTGAAATTCGGCGGGACCGACGATCAAGCGGGTTCCGGGAGCAATCGCAATCGTCTGATGGGCGGGGATCAGTTGGCCATCAACCAGTGTTCCGTTGGCACTTCCCAGATCTTCCACGAAGACAGAATCCGCTCCCAAGGTGATCCGGCAATGGTTGCGGCTGACCTGACTGGAAGCGATCTTGAGATTGCACTCGGTACTACGACCGATGAGTGTCACCGGCAGCAATTTGACATGCTTGACGTTGGCCTTATCGTGCAGAACCTTGAGCCGAGCCTGCATGGCAGCCTCTTTCGCGGGCGGGGACTAAGATCTTGGTGGGATATCGCAGGGAAATGATCATACACCAGTACGAATCCGCATCACAAACGAAACTCGGCCTATGCAGGCAGTTTTTCGGGGCATTTAGTGCGGGTCGCACCTACGTGTCGCATTGAAACATGGGTTAGACTCAGTGAGTTTTCGCTCGCGGGACGCCACAGTTAGATGGGATGCTCTAATGAAACCACCCGACTCAAAGGAGCCGGGCGGTGTCAATTTAACGAATTGAAGGCCATTTCAGGCTGCGGCGGAATCATCCAGCGGACGCAGAGCCGTCTCGCCACGAATGACTTCTGGCGTCATCAGGTACTTCTTTCCGGCCGCTTGGTCTGGCAACTGGTACATGACTTCGAACATCGATTCTTCGACCACGGATCGCAGACCGCGAGCACCGGTTTCTTTCGATTTCGCAATCCGGGCGATTTCTCGCAGAGCTTCCGGCATGAATTCCAGTTCGGCATTTTCCATCTGGAACAGCTTCTGGTACTGCTTGACCAGCGAGTTCTTCGGATCGGTCAGGATCTTGACGAGGTCTTCTTCTTCCAGTGGAGACAGGGCACTGACCACAGGCAGCCGGCCAAC
>DASYEA010001166.1:0-1828 GCA_036499265.1 Schlesneria sp.
CGACTCTTCTCGTTCCAGAAGTTGCAGACATCGGGATCGAGCGTGGCAAGGTCGTAGTTCTTTTGATTAACAGCGACTCGTCCGGGAACTTTGAACGCTTCGCTCAGCGGCGAGACCCTCGAAACCAGCACCTTCTGGTCGCCACCCTTCGGCCCTGCCACAGAGGCGACAAACAGTGAGAACTGGTGCGGCTGGAACTGCTCGACAACCCAGGCACCATCCAGCGGCGTTCCCGTGCGCACAACGCCGTTGACCTTCGTAATCGTGACCAGGATGGCGGTTCCAGACTGCAACTCGGTCAGGCCGGCATCGTTGAAGTTCACTTCGATCTTGGCGGGCAACCCAGGTGACAACGAGACCTTAGTGATGGCCGCTGTTTGTGCAGAAGGAGTGGCGCCATTGAAGACATGCAGAATGCCCTCAACCGCGATCGCATCGCCAGTCAAACTGAATAGGTCGGGGATAATGCTGGGACGTACCAACTGGCGCAAGTCGACATCGCCCACGGCAATCGGCAACGTTCGGAAGATGCCTGTGGCTTCCTGCACTTTTGCGGATTCGCAGCGAACCCAATCAATATCGAGCGGAACTTCGGGCAAGGTCGCGGATGTTGAGATTCTTAGAGCGCCGGTCCAAGATGGCTCCAACGCCGTGGTGAAATCAACACCGGGCTTCCGTGGTGACGACTCGAAGAACGGCAGCACGCTGGTGATCTGTTTCGCTTTGCCATTTTGGGGGGCGTCGATCGTCAGTGGCGCCAGCAGAGTGACGAACTGGCCATCGGACCAGCAAATACAGGTTGTCACGCGCTCACCGGTGTGCGCATTCACCACTGTATTGGCCGGTACCGTGACGACGACGCCCGTTTTGACAGAGTCACTGTCATTCTGACAATGCAAAGTCAGCGGGCGTTCGATCGTCCCCGCGTCTTTGAAAGAGCCACTGACATTCCCAGCCGGTGCCGTCAGGATAATCGGATCGGCCGTAACGATTCGAACAGTATCCTCCGCAAGGATTCTGACTGTGTTGTCGCTGTTGCTGATGACGCGGAACTGGCGCCCGTTCAAACCGACGGTATCACCGAAATCAAACAGACTGACCACATCGCCGATCAACAAGTCTTTCAAATCGGGGGCGACGAACTTCGCCGCGTGCGGCAGGCCGGGTAGGTCAATCTGTGAGAGCGAAGCATCGCTTTTGATCTCCAGGGAATGCTGCTCGAAAATCTTGGCATCGCTGTTGGCCACGAGGTACGTGTCCGCTGGTTGAACGACCACTTTCGGCGGCAGCGATTCATCAGGCTGAGAAACGATGCGATAGGCCGGGACTGCTGCATCTGCTGGTTGGACAGCAATCACGTTGCCGGTGAACGACTCGATCAATTGCAATGGCTTGCTAACAAGCTTTGGAAGATCCTTCTTGGTCGTCTGCAGCTCGAAAGTGTCTGCAACGTCAATGTCGGCCGAGCCAATCGTTTCTTCCCACTTCAACATCAGATCGAGGCGATTCCCCTTCTGATCCACTGCCACGGTCTCCCAATCCACGGCCGCGGTCACACAATCTTTAAGGCGAACGAACTGGGGTTCACGCTGAGCGAAATCAATCACTGGTTCGCGTGCGGACTCGACGGCGGTTTGCACTCGTGGCTGGATCAGGTTGTGAAACATGGCTCCGGGTTTGTCGGCAGCCAGGGTGCAGTCAAGTAACGGCGGAAGAAACACGTGATTACCGTCGCGCGGGCCAAGTGCACCAGTTTTAGTTCGTCTCCAAACCTGATCTGCTGCTGGCAGCAGGGGAGCAGATTGTCGAAACGCTGGAGCTGTCGAAA
>DASYEA010001167.1:0-6366 GCA_036499265.1 Schlesneria sp.
CTGTCTCGACGCTGGAAAAAGTGATGAGGCTGGACCCGTTGAATGGGGCAGTCCGCTCAAAAATTCATGCGTTGGGGGCCGATGAAGTCATTTTTCGAGCGAACTACAACAACGCTGAGAATACGCAGGAAGTCCGCACCGATCAGCCCAAGCAGGGCTACGAAGAATCGGTCAAGGGCGATGCCAAAATTGGCAGCGGTGAGATGCTTGCTCCTGGCGAAGACCGGGCCAATGACTTGCTGCGAGCCATCAAGAAGGACCCCACCAACGTCGGCAACTACATCAAGCTGGCTGACCACTACAAACGCGAAGGGATGCTGGAGCTGTCGGCCAAGACTTTCAAGGATGCGTTTGCTGTCAGCGGTGACGCCAACATTCGCGAGCAGATGGAAGACGTCGAGCTCGAAATGGTTCGCAAGAACGTGTCGTTTGCGAAGGAGGCCGCTTCCCGAGATCCGGACGACGCCGATGCCAAGAAAAATGCCTTCGATCTGCAAAAGGAACTGCGCGATCAAGAGATTGAAGTGTTCAGTCGACGCGTCGAGCGTTATCCCGCAGACTTGAAGCTGAAGCACGAACTGGCGATGCGATTCATGGCGTCTGCCAAGCACGCTCAGGCCATTCCACTACTGCAGCAAGCTTCCAAGGATAGCCGGCTGGAAGCACAAGTGCTGGTCAGCCTCGGAAAGTGCTTCCTCGCTCAAAAGCAGAATCAGTTGGCGACGCGGCAATTCCAGAAGGCGGTCGAAAAGCTGAACTCCAACGACCACCCGGATGCCTTTAAGGATTGTCACTATCTGCTGGGGCGGTTGTCCGAGGCGAGTAAAGATCTGCAAGAGGCCGAAAAGCACTACAGTGAAGTTTTGGCCGTCGATTACAGCTACAAAGATGTCGCCGCTCGCCTGGAAGAAATTCAGAAGCAAATGGGCGGGGGCGAGAATATCGATATGGGTGAAATGTAGCCGCTAGTCGTATGTATTGTTCCTGCAAGAGGTTGCTTTGATAATTGTTTGCGGGGTGATGTCGGCTGTCAACACTGGCGTCACCGCTCACCAGCCGTTATACTTCTCGACCCGGCGCTGGAGAGCGGTTTGCGCTGGGTTCGTATTGGACCGCTGAAATCTCGAAATTGCTTTGGTTAATTATCCATGCCGAACACTGACAGTGCCCGTCGTGCCTTGCGAAAAATGGAACGTCGTCGAGTTCGCAATCGTCATCAGCGATCAGTGCTGCGTACGACGGTGAAGAAGGTTCGCGCGGCTGCCGCAGGTGTGCCTGCTGGTGCCAAGACGGTGGAAGATGCCAAGTCGGCCCTGATGCTGGCGATCAAGAAGCTGGATCAGTCGGCTGCCAAGCACCTGATTCACCCGAACAAGGCCGCTCGTGATAAGTCCCGCCTGACCAAGTTGATCAACAAGCTGTCAGCTCCTCCGGCACCAGCCGCCGAAGCGCCAGCGAAGTAATTTGATATTGAATTCACAAAGGCCAGCAGACATCTGCTGGCCTTTTTTCGTTGCGACTTTCCGTTGCCGTCTCACGTCTGAGGTCGCAGAACTCGCTCCAGGCCAGACAGCAATTCTTCGACGTGATCAGCCTCTCGTTCCGGCAACGATTCATTGCCGAATCGCACCTTGTAAAACAGCTCCGAGATTTCCAAAGGGCTGCCCGTGAATCCGGCGCTCTGCAATCGCGCCTGCAATGTCGTGGCAGTCTGATTGGCGAATTCCTGCTGTGTCTGCGTCTCGGCGCGATGCAGACTTAATGAGTCCATCAGTCTGGCGAATCGCTCGTAGAACTCGACCAATCGAATGCTTTGCCGGTCTGTATCGACTCTACTCCAACCCTTCCAGCCAGCGATCCGTCGCCAAGTTCGATGGGCGAGCCATCCCATGCCGACCAGCACCAGCAACGTCCCGATTCCCCGCAGGCTGAACCAGCCCAGGGGATGAGTTAACGAACCAAAGAAGGAAGCCAGGCTTGTCTTGGGTGACTCCCACAATTCTTTGAGAGACTTGATCAGCCCCCGCACGACTTCACGAACGGGGCGGTAAATGATCTCTTCTTGCTTATCGAGCGAGATGTTGACGACATTCTCGGACCAGATGCCGACCAACTGCGATCGCATGTCTGTCCAGACCGAGCGATTTCCGGACGCGGCGTCCACGACGGCTTGTCGTTCGTCGGCGGGCGTGGCGTCCAACGTGACCCAGCCTCGCCTTTCAATCCAAGCTTCGCACCAGGCGTGCGCGTGCCGCTTTTGAAGGTGCAGAGTTTGCGTCGATTGGTCGTAGTTACCCCCCTTGTATCCGCTGATTAGCCGAGTCGGAATGTCGACTGCTCGCAGCATCAGGGCCAGGGCAGACGCGAAATACTCGCAATGGCCCTGCTTCCGATTGAACAGAAAATCTTCGATGGGATCGATCTTCTTGTCGTCGATCGACAGATTCAAGGTGTACGAGTATTCGCCCGAGTCTCGCAGGAATCTTTCGATACAGCGAGCTTTCTCTAGTTCGCCTAGACGCGTTCTTAGTCGCTTCTCTTCGCGCTGGACCACGTCTTGGGCGAGCTTCGCCATTCGCTCGAGTCGAGGCGGCAGTTCTCGGTGGCGATCGATATATCCCAGTTGGGCATATCGTTGGCGAAGGACTTCATTCACCGGCTGTGCGGCATTCAACTGAACCGCCGGCGGGGGAAGCTCCGAATAGACCACATAGCGAACGGGCCCATGCTTGTTGAAATCGGGGTGGCGATAGATCAGGCCGGTTAATGCCTGGTAACTGCCTCGCGGATGCTCTTCCGGATCAACCAACCCAAGCGGGCTCCCCATCGCCAGCAGGACATCCGTAGACATGTCTTCCAAGCGGATCTCCTGCCGCACCAGAGATCGTCTTTCTGCGGGGATCAATCGAGACCCTTGCTGGATAGAGAGCGGCTCGACTTTCCAGCGGGGCGCCTCGTAAATCGACAGCACGGCACCACGGAAAAGTGGCTCTGCCAGTCCCAGTCGCTCGGCATAGTCCGCGGCGGAGATGGACGCACGTAACGGAGTCTTCAGCTTCACCTGCATCACGGGATCCAGACTCTCCAGAATCGCTCCCATATCACCCAGTCGGATTTCTGAAGCAAATGCCGACTTCGAAACACCTCGTACCCCGGTGCCGGTGCTTCCAAATGCACTTGATCCGGGAATCCAGACCCGCGGAATCAAGATGAAAAAGAGTGCGCTGACAAAAAAGCTCATCGCACAATTGAAGGCGACTCCCGTCATGAAAGGGGTGGTGATCCAGGTTACCCCATCTTCAATCTGGACCGAATCCATCGAGATGCTGGTCCCGGACATTGATGGTCCGGTCGAGCGTTCTGTGATGGGCGGAGTCGATTTGGATGCGAACTGGGATGCGGAACGGTGGATTGAAAAAACCGACAACGTCCACAATGTGGCGAACACATAGACGATCGCACCGATGCCAAACCAAACGGTCTCCTGTCCGCTGGCCAGAACCGACGCCACCGCCAGTTGGAGAATTCCCAGCGCGAGCAACTGCCAATATCGCCGGTTTGTTTTTTGTTGGACCAGCACAATCCAGGTCAGATACACCAGCAGATGAGTCCCCGACAGCAATCGGCCTTCAATGTTTTCGCTGAAGAACTCACTGGTGGAACAGATCAGAGCCACTAGTCCGCAGATTGCGGCCAAGGCATCGCTCATTCCTCGCGGTTTGACCCGATCCTGGCGCGGTTTTGACTCGGTCCACAGATAGCCGATCACCACGGCGGGCAGTGTCCCGTAGGGGATCCAACCCCGTTCAGCAGCACCCAGCAGGCATCCCGTCAACGCTGTGACTGCATACATACTGCGTTTGAAGACGATCTCCAGGTTCATTCGATCAACCTTCGGAAGCGGTCACCATGCCAGTCGCCTGAGCATGCATGCCGTGAGGTGCCGTCGGTTGATCGTCATAAACCAGAACCTGGTCAAATTCCATTTCGGCCAGGCGCAAGCAGTCCACTCGTGGACTGTGAAGGTCCAGTGGGACGCTCAGAGGGCGAGTCGTCATCACAATCACTTTTGTTGACCCGGAAAGACGCTGAACCAGTTCGTTCACTAAGGGAATCGTTTCCCGCCCCGAACCGGGTTGCAGAATGGCCAGGCCGTCCAACAGAGATTCCAGGCTCGCTGAAGTTCCCTGGCCCTGCCAGCGGAATGACGTTGCGCCCGATGCCGACAGTGTGAGAATGGCATCGCGGCAGGCACGTCCGTGTTCGACGATCGCGGTCGCAGCAAAACTGAGCGCTTTCTCGATCAGTTCTGGATTTCGGTCTTTGGTCACATCGGGTTGCCACAGATCCAAGACCACTGCCAGATTGAAATCGCGATTCTGCTGGTACTCGCGCAGAATCAGCTCACCCCGTCGAGCCGACGAGCGCCAGTGAATGTCGCGCGGGTTGTCTCCCGTACGGAACTCGCGCAATCGATGGAACTCGTCGTGAAAAACGCCGGAGTGTGGTTGTGGGCGGGCGACCAGTTCTGTGGCGCCCAGCCAGCGCCGCCGGAACGCGGAACTCAGCCGACCGATCCGCGGGTACACGAGGATTTCTGCAGAGTCCGAGAACAGTCGACTTCTCTCGACCAATCCCAGGGGGAACCGAGAAAATGTCAGCAGTGGCCCCAGTTGGAAACGACCGCGACGCATGAGTCGCAGTTGATAATGTCCAGCCTGCGATGAACGTGGTGCAACACGCGCGAAGAGCACTGTCGCGATCAACTCTTCACGAACATGGACGATCGTGTCACGGACGGACATGATCCAGATGGACATGAGTGGTCGAGTGTTCGACAGCGTCAATTCGACGGAAAACAATTCACCGACCATCGCCCGAGGAGGGGCAGTTCGCGTCACTCGAGTCGCTTGCAGCATTCCGAACGTCATCCAGCCATTGATGATGAATGGTCCCGCCATCAAGGCAAAGACCAGCAACAACATGTTCGATTTTGTCAGCATGGCACCGGTGAACAGAGCAAACATGATCGTCAGGTAGACGATCCCTTCCACGGGAACCACCATGCGGTGCTTGCCAAACCCGGGTGTGGCGAATGTGCCGCGGATGTGAGACCAGGCGGCGGCCGTTTGAATGATGCCAATAATGCCAAAGGCCGTAATGACCGAGCGAACGACGAAATGCCCAAATGCAGTCAGCTCGGAAGACCATTTGGGGAAGCCCAGGTAGCCCGCCGAGATGGCGAAGGCCACTGCCAATGCCGGAACTCCGGCATACCAGCGTTTGGGGTAAGAAGGTCTCGCCTCGACCGCGTCTGACATCCACGATCCTTCATCGTCTGGAGGATTTGCTATGAGCACAGCAATTGTCAGTGCTGGCGCTGCGGATTTCAATTCGCACGCCAAAGACCAACCTGTTCCAGCCATCCTCGCATGCGATCCATCGAATCTATCCAATCCGATTCATGAAAGACTTCATGGACGTGTAATGGCAGCGAAACCAGTTCGGTGGCTCGCGAGCGGGTCTTCGTCAGCCACGTTGACAAGACGTCACCGTCGGTCGTTTCGTCGGCCATTCCTCGAAACGCCAGGATCGGTATCGCGACCTTCTCTGCGTCTCGATGTGCCTGCTGAATGGCCCGTTGCATCGCGAAAAACCAGCTTGCCGTAACAGTGCGAACAATGAGAGGATCGTTTCGCCGCTCTTCGGCGAAGCGTGGGTCTCGAGTCATGTTGCTCGGATCCAGGCCATTGCTGAAACGTGTTCTGGGAAGTATTCCCACCAGCATTTGCCCCAGCAATTTCTTCAGGGGATTCACCCGCATCTTCAACCCCAACAGGGGTGATGTCAGTACGAGAGCACCCGGATCGACAGCACCCGACTGCACGGCTCGGACGGCCACCAACCCCCCCATGCTGTGTCCAAATAGGACCGTCGAGGCCTTTGGCAGGTTAAAATGTTGCCAGGCTATTCCGAGATCAGCGGCGTACTCGTCGAAGTTTCCGACGTGGGTTCGCGTCCCCGCAGATCGCCCATGTCCCCTGAGGTCGCAAACGATGACCCGGCATCCGCGGCTGACAAGCCACTCTGAAAAATGCTCATACCGGCCTCCGTGTTCACCTAGGCCATGGACGCAAAGGAATGTTGGGGCAGCGGTTATCGTTGCCGGGTGGTGATCTCGGACGAACAGCCGCAGGCCACCGACTCCTTCAATCTCCGTGGAATCGAGTTGCATCGCGCGGAGATCCCTTCAATTTGTCGCCATCAGGCATTGAGGGCAACGTTCGACACAGTGGTGTGCTCTAATGCACTGGCAATTAAAGTGTTACGTTGGTTGTGTCGTTGAGCCTTCGCCGGATGATCGCT
>DASYEA010001168.1:0-2060 GCA_036499265.1 Schlesneria sp.
TGGGCGCGGGCCGCCGGGGCCAAAACCGCTCGCTGGCACTCGACCTTTCGACTTACCATCGAGCTGCGCGAAGATCGATTCGCGTCGTTTCGTCAAGAACGTCTCCAACGGGGGCGGATTCAAAAACATTCCTGGCCCCGGCCCGCCTCGGGGGCCGGCAGGACGATTGGCCGCGAGTTTCGCGTCCGCTGCAACAAGATCTTTGATTGCGGCTTGCACCACGGCCAGACTGCTCCTTGTCGTCCCAGCCTCACCGAAGCAAGATTCGGTCAACGTCCGCAAATGATCGCGATAGATCCGGTCAAACTCATCCCAAGCAAGCAATCGATCCAGCAATTTGTTGCTGCCAACGTGAGGGTGACTGATACTCAATTCCTGTAACTGATCAACCGAGCCAGCGAAGAAGAAAGCCCCCATGGACAGGTCCATATCCCAAGGAAGCACCATCAGTTTGTTCGAGGCAGGCGACAAGTACAGATAGTAATTGTGAACGTGGGTGAGAAAGCTGTCCAAATTCGACAACAACGTATTTGCAGCCAGAAATCGTGCGAATTCGTCAATATCCAGGTACGAATCGATTTCCCGACGAAACTGCTCATCATCAGCTTGATGAATCAGCCGAAGCGTCGAAATGAATCGGCGGGCATCGCTCTTCCTGACATTTGTTTTTGGCTCGTACCATTCGTAGGCGGCCCAGTCCTCGCCTTTGTACTCCAGTCCGTGAGTACCTTCCGGCTTCAACAGCATCCCTTTGGATGTTTGAAAGTGCTGTTTCAAAAACGCTTTGTCGACATCCTCAACGATGGTGTAGAGGCCAAGTAGCTCGTGATCGCATTCTCCATCAATCGTCAACGAGATTTCAGCGAATGCCGTTCGCGGGGCAGGAACTCCCGCCGCTTGAAACACCGGATACGACAAGGCCTGACGAACATGTGTCGGGTCCATGACATTGTTGTGCAGGTTCAGTTGCTGCAGTCCATGAAATCGTTGGTCTTCGACGAAGCGATTGAAGTCAACTTTCAAAGGGCGTTTGCGACTGGAAGCAGACATCATGTAGGTGCCGTTCCCTTTGAATCGCACGCCGATGTCCTTGAAAGACTCGCCGTCGAGTTCGATATTTGCTTTCACGTAGTCGAACTCGAACCCAAAGCTTCCCGGTCGAAACGCTGCTGGCCCTTGCGACCCCGATGCCCCGGGCGGCCCGCCGAATTGAGGCATGCCACCTCGACTCGGCTGCATCGCCTTCCAGTTGTCGGCGGTCAGATGCAGGTGGATTTTCCAGACGCGCGTCAGCCCGAAGACGCCGCCGGAATCATCCTGAGGAGAAAGAGTTTCCGGTTGCTGTGCGATTACCCCGGTTACCATGGCGAGGAATAGAGAGCAGCCAACGCCAAGTCGAAACAATTGTCGCAAGGTCATGCTCCCACCCAGAGACCAACGGTGGATCATCAACCGCGCGGTGAAATGAAGCCCGCGCGCCAGACATCTTCCACGAATGGGAAGAAAACAGCCAAGAAATTGAGTGCGCTGGGACTCGAACCCAGGACCTACGGATTAAAAGTCCGTTGCTCTACCAACTGAGCTACGCACTCTAAGTATTATTGCTTCGGCACTTGGAGCGATTTAGAGACCAGGAGCCCAAACTATACCCGCAACCGGGCCGAGATTGAAGCAAGTCGGCGTCGGTTCCGCAAGCGGAGGGGATCAGATGGTGACAAAGTCATTCTGGCAAGGACGGTTTCCAGTACCGATTCAGGGGCTGACTGCTTTCCGATCGCGTCGAATCGCGACTCGAGCACACGGACTCGGCAGTCATTTCTGAATCTGCAGCCTGACAAAGGGGAAGCCTGCAGCGCGGCGTGTCGCATTGAACAACGTTGGCTGGTCGATCTGGCGCGGGCAGCCTGCTTCGAACGTCAAAGCATCATCTGGACCGACGTTGGTGATTTCGACTGCCGTTCCGTCAGTCACTGTTACTCCAGCTGATCGTAGCCTGGTGGCCGTGGCCGCGACGATGGCTTGCTTCACGCAGTCGGCCGAGCATTCGCCCTCGGCATTCT
>DASYEA010001169.1:0-5655 GCA_036499265.1 Schlesneria sp.
GGCGATGCGTAGTTGTTCTCGTTGTTGGCCGTCCCCTTCCCTTCCGCCAGAGGTGAGCATGATGATGAGTAGCGGATCCAGTCGTCGATCTTCACGAATCCATCTGGCCAGTTGGAATCCGTCCGCTTCGGGCATATTCACGTCGGACAGCAGCAACCGGATCGGCTGACCGCAGGCCTGGGCTTCGTTCAGCAGTTGAAGTGCTTCACGCGCATTGGATGCGACAACTGGACGCATGCCCCAGTTCAACACCATCTCTTTCAAGATTCGTCGATTGGTCGAGTTGTCGTCAACGATCAGCACTGATAAGTCGGCGACGAGTTCTGTTTGTTGTCTGGCGTGCTGTAGCGATTCGTCGGCCAGGCCGAATTTCGCGGTGAAGTGGAACGTGCTTCCCTCGCCCAGTTCGCTTTCGACCCAGATTCGGCCCCCCATCAGGTCGACCAGGCGGGAACTGATGGCCAACCCCAGGCCTGTGCCTCCGTATGTGCGCGTGGTCGAACTATCGACCTGCTGGAATTCTTCAAAGATGCTTTCCAATTTGTCGGCGGGAATTCCGATCCCGGTGTCGGTCACTGAGAAATGGAGCAGCGTGCCCCCTTCATCGCGCGAGTCGCAACTGACGGTTAGGACCACTTCACCTTCCGGAGTGAACTTGATTGCGTTGCCTACCAGGTTGACAACGATCTGGCGAAGTCGGGCGTAGTCCCCTTCGAGCATCTGCGGAACATCGCGACTGACTTCGAAGGCCAGCTCCAGTTTGGCGCGGGCGGCCCGGACCGCTAGCGATTTCATCGTGTCGCCTAGCGTTTCGCGCACGTCGAAGGGGGTACGATCCAATTCGAATTTGCCCGCTTCAATCTTTGAGAAGTCCAACACGTCATTGATCAAAGTTAAGAGTGATTCACCGGACTCCTGGACAATCGACAGGTACTCGCGTTGATTGGCTGTCAGTTGGGTATCGAGCAGCAGTTCGGTCATGCCAATCACGGCATTCATCGGGGTCCGGATTTCGTGACTCATGTTGGCCAGGAAATCGCTTTTGGCTTTGCTGGCGGCGTCGGCAGCTTCTTTCGCTCGGCGCAGGGCCTGTTCAGCGCGTTTTCGATCCGAGACATCCCAGAACATCCCCTGGATGCCGATGATATGTCCTTCGGAATCGCGGACGGGACACTTCAGCGTCTGAATGTAGTACGTCTGTCCGTCAGGATGCAGAATCTCTTCGACATCCTCGATCGTCTTTCCGGCGTGCAGGATTTCGAAGTCGTCGCGACGGTACTTGGCGGCGAAGTCATACGGAAACATGTCGAAGTCGGTCTTGCCAGAGAATTGCTCCAATGACATCCCGAGAGTCTCGCAGAATCGCTTATTGCCGAAGACGAACTTGAAATCGGCATCTTTGCGAAAGACGCTCAGCGGCAGGCTTTCGACTAATGACATATAGTGCGCTTCCGAAGCGCGCAGGGCCTGCTTGGCCGCGACGCCATCGGTCACGTCCCAGAACAGAACCTGAACACCGATCACCTCGCCTTTGGAATTGCGAAGGGGCGATTTCATGCGGTCGATGATATGGATTTCGCCTGCAATGACGGTCTGTTCAATGTCATGCATGGTCACGCCGGTTTCGATAATTCGGCGGTCGTCGTCGAAATATCGCTGCGCGATCTCAGTGGGAAACAAGTCGAAGTCTGTCTTGCCGATCACTTCGTCCAGAGTGACTCCGTGCATCTGGCAATAACCGCGGTTGGCGAACGTGCGCCGACCTTCGCAGTCTTTGTGAATCACATTCAGTGGTAAGTCATCGGCCAGAGTTTGATAGGCCGCGTTTGCTGCTTCATATTTGGGATCGTCAGGAGAGGCAGAAGTGACCGCGGCCAGACAACAAAGCCCTGCCGGGCGGCCCTCGACCGTCATCCAAATCAGCTTGGCACTTAGTCTACGAGTCTCGCCGTCGTTCGCTCGAATGCGGAAGGTCAGCTCCCGCCAATCGTTTTCGGCGGCCTCCAGAGTCGCTCGATCGAAGCTTCTGCGGTCTTCTTCGTCGACCCAGTCTCGCAGCAGGCGATGTGATTCGAGGATCTCTCCCAGACGGCAACCGAACGCTCGTTCGGCCGCTGGATTCAGGCTTTGAAGGTACCCGTCGACGTCGGTTGTACAGACAACATCGGTCGTGGCTGCAAGCAGCTTGACCAGCGATTCATTCCATTGCCCGAGGGGGTCGAGCGATGGTGCCGTTCTTGATTCACTCATAGCGAGCTTTGGCTGGAGGTGCGCGCTGTCACTTGCTGAAGAGCATATTATTCGCGACCAGATCGAAAGAGACCAGCGATCAAGGTTTCTTGATCAGAATCGTCAAAGTATTCGCGCCAACTTTGTCGGTTCCGTGGTTTCTGAGACCGTTTTTGGAGGTGGAGGAGGCGGCCTGGTGGTCAATCGGGAAGCGTAATCTGACGATTTCGTCAACTCGTTCCGGCGTCGAATGACTTGGCTGATTGATCCTTCAATTGGTGAGGATGCGGCAGTCGAAAATACCGCCTATTTTCAAGGTATTTTGGTAGCTGTTAAAGGCTCCGTGGGCGTTGTGAGCAGGTGCTGTTTCGGGTACCATTCACGACTTGGAAACATGGCTGGCTTCCCTCTGTCGCGCTGCGACAGAAGGCCTTGCAGGGGAATGGGTTACGGTGCCGCAAAATGGCGGGCCTAAAACCGTCTCTGGACGACTTTGCGACTAAGGAGTTTTCGTTTGTCTACAGGTGACGGAACCCCACCCAATCAGAATCTTGCGACCGCTCCCAGTTCAGATGGCGATGGCCCCGATGGTCACGTCGTGCCGATCGCGATTCAAGACGAAATGCGGACAAGTTACGTCACTTACGCGATGAGCGTCATCATCAGCCGTGCGCTGCCTGATGTGCGTGATGGACTGAAGCCATCGCAGCGGCGAATCCTGGTCGCGATGAATGACTTGAACCTGGGGCCGAACTCGGGGCGGATCAAGTGCGCCAAAATTTGCGGCGATACCAGCGGTAACTATCACCCTCACGGTGACGGCTCGATCTATCCGACGCTGGTCCGCCTCGCTCAAAACTGGAACGTACGCGAAGTTTTGATCGATAAGCAAGGGAACTTTGGATCGCTGGCCGGGATGCCTCCGGCCGCCATGCGATACACCGAAGCGCGACTGTCTTCGGTCGCTTCGGAAATGCTCGACGATCTGAAGCGAGATACGGTCGACTATGTCCTGACATATGACCAGCGTAACCGCGAACCGGTCGTGCTGCCGTCGCGATTTCCCAACCTGATCGTCAATGGATCCAACGGGATCGCCGTCGGAATGGCGACCAGCATTCCGCCGCATAACCTGAGCGAAGTGTGCGATGCAACGATTCGTCTGATCGATGACCCGGACTGTACGCTCGACGATTTGCTGGAATGCATTCCGGGCCCCGATTTCCCGACGGGCGGCGTCATTTGCGGTCGTTGGGGGATTCGTCAGGCCTACATGACAGGTCGGTCAACGCTGACGCTGCGAGCTCGCACGCGGTTTATTACTGAAAAGAACACCGACATCATCGAAGTGACCGAGATTCCGCACCTGGAAACTCGTGACCGCATACGCGAGAAGATCGAGCAGATCGTTAAGGACGAGCGAATCAAGGGGATCTCGCGAGTCACCGACTTGACCGATAGAACGCTCCCTTCGTGGCAGACTCGTCTGCACATTGCGATCAAACGCGATGCCGACAAAGAAGTTGTTCTCAATCAGCTCTTCCAGTTTTCGCCATTGCAGTCGACAGTGAGCGTCATCCTGCTAGCTCTGGTTGGTAATCGACCGCGGCTACTGACTTTGAAGCAGATGCTGGCGGAGTTTGTTCGCCATCGCGTCACTGTGATTCGCCGTCGTACCGAGTTCCTACTGGGCGAAGCACGCAAGCGGAAGCATACAATCGAAGGCTTGTTGATCGCTCAAATCGATCTTGATCAGGTCATTTCGACGATCCGCAATTCACCGAGTCGTGCCGAAGCCAAGGATCGACTGCAATTAATCGAAGTTCCTGGTCCGCTGATCGCCCGAGCTGTCGGTGACAGTGCGTTTGAGATGTTCCAGCAAGATTATGGCATCAAGAACAGTTACTCGCTGTCCGCGAATCAGGCCGAAGCGATTGTCTCGATGCAGCTCGGTTCGCTGGCGAATCTCGAGCGTGAAAAGCTACGCGATGAGCATGGCAAACTGCTGGCCGACATCAAGGGCCATGTGCTTCTGCTGTCGGACGAAGCCAACATCCGGCAGGTCGTTCGCGACGAGTTGCTGGCGATGAAGGATAAATATGGCAACAAACGACGGACCGAGATCAGTGAAGTCGAGTTGGGTGATGTCAACCAGGAAGATCTGATCACCGAAGAGACGATGGTCGTGACGCTGTCGCAGCGTGGCTACGTCAAACGAATGCCGATCAATACGTATCAGGCTCAAAATCGTGGCGGTCGCGGGATCACCGGGACCAAAGCCGACGATGAGGATGCCGTTGAACACCTGTTCGTCTCCAGCACCCACGACTGGCTGCTGTTCTTCACGGACAAAGGCAAGGTGTTGTGGGAGAAGGTCTATAATCTGCCGATGCAGGGCCGGACCAGCAAAGGCCGGGCTCTGGTCAATTTGCTGTCGTTGCCCGAAGGGGACAAGATCAGTGCCTGCGTGGCTGTGCGCGAATTCGATGAAACTCGGTTCCTGATTATGTGTACCAAGAATGGCCTGGTGAAGAAGACTCCTTTGTCCGCCTATAAGCGACCGACAAAGGGAGGCATCATCGCGATTAACTTGCGCGAAGGAGATGAACTGATCGAAGCGATGCTCGTTTCTCCCACCGACAACGTGCTGCTGGCTACATCGAGCGGCATGGCGATTCGTTTCGCCGAGTCGGATGCCCGTAGCATGGGCCGCAATACGAGCGGTGTGAAGGGGATCAAGCTCACCAAGGGGGCCACCGTGGTTGGCATGATCCTGGCTGAGCCTTCCATGAGTCTGCTGACGGTCTGCGAAAATGGCTATGGAAAGCGGACCGCGATTGGAACCGGAATCGTCGAAGGGGAAGAGGCCGTCCCCGAAGAGGCACCACTCGCCGATGACGAAGTCGCGGACGAAACAGCCACTGCCGACGAAGCCGTAGATGATGCCGCCGAAGATGAAGCGGACGTGCCGGACGATGCCGTTGCTGGCGAAGAAGCTGCAGGGCCGGTGAAGGGTTATCGCCGACAGCGACGTGGTGGCAAGGGGTTGAAAGACATCAAGGCGACGACTCGAAACGGTCCCGTTGTGAAGGTTCTGGCGGTCAGCGATCAGGACGATGTGTTGATGGTGACGGCCGTCGGCAAGATCCAACGCATCCGCGCGGGAGACATTAACGAGATCGGCCGCAACACGCAGGGTGTACGAGTCATTCGACTTGATGAAGGTGACAAGCTGGTGAGCGTGGCACGAATCCCAAGTGATTTGTGTGGCGCGGCGGAAGCTGCCGCACCGGTTGCAGAAGTCCCGCCAACTGAACCGCCAGTAGGCGAATCACCACCTGTCAGCGAACCACCGATTGTTGAGCCACCGACAGCGGAGTAGATGGATCTTCGTAGGGCGTGTGCAGTCTTCGGAACACGCCATCT
>DASYEA010001170.1:0-2542 GCA_036499265.1 Schlesneria sp.
CAAGGCCGAGAAACTGGCACGAACGGCCATGGCATCGAGCGGCCGGACTCGTGTCGCTCTCCAGGCGGGAACGATCGAAGCCGCGAGCGCACCACCCAATGCACAGGCCCCCGAGAGCAGAATGCACCAGTACCCCAACGAAACTCCGTCGGGAAACAAGCCTGGTTTCCAGCGATGAATGATCGTCAACAACCCCCAACCGGCAAGGATTCCCCCGCCCCAGCCGATGAGTCCGAGCAGCACACTCTCAATCGCCAGCATCGCGCCGATCTGAGCCTTTGTGAGTCCGATCGCCCGCAACATCGCAAATTGTCGAATGCGTTCCGCGACGCCCATGCTCAGCGTCGTGAAGATGATGAACAGGGCCGCCAGCAGCGAGATCCCAGTGGCGGCATAAGCCTGGTTTCGCACACCTTCAAACGTTGTGCTCTGCTCGATCTCCTGTCCAACATCCTGCAAGCTTTGCGATCCTGCTGGGGGTGTCAGTTTGGCAAGACGCTCGGACCAACGAGCTTGAAACTCTTCCGGGTTGGTACCTTTTTTGAGGATCACACCCATGAAGCTGTGTCGCGGCTTTTCGCCTGACAACATAGCTGCGGTGTCTATCGGGACGTACAGCGCGTACGTCGCTGGGCCGCGGGTCAGCGCTTGATCGCGTGAAGGAGGCAGCCCGATGCGAAACGTCGGGCCGGGCAGGCGCGTCGGTTGCTCGACGATACCGATGATTTTGATTCGAGTTTCCGATCCATTCGGAGCGGCACCACGGGGCATTCCAAACGGCTGTCCTTTGGAGACTAATACTTCCTCTCCGAGTTTCACCTTCAGAAATTCGGCGGTCCCAGCGGTGAGTACACCTTCCATCGCGTCTGGTGTCTCAGGATTAATCCAGCGACCTTCGCGAAGTGGATGCGGCGGCTCAGTCGCATCGATTCCAACCAGTGTCGGTGTTCGATTCGCTCGTCCGCCATCAGACATGATCACTCGTCGCGGTGCGGGTGTCTCAGGTGTTCCCCCCGCTGGCGTAGTCGCGCCGGGGCGAGTGATTCCTGCAGGCGGTTCAGGGGCTCCGTCGGACTTGTCCGATCGAACGCGCACTCGCGTTTGGAACATGGGATCAGCCGCCGCGACAGATGCATCCGCTTTCAGCAGATCGACGAGACTTGCATCTAGAGCAGGACCTGTCATCCGAAACCCACCACCTCCTTCCGAGGGGCTGGGCAACACGAGAAGTTGATAGCGGCCGAGGTAGCCTTCCTCAAATGCGTCGAACTTGGAAGTCAGCGAGTCGTAACCGCTCACGACCCAGACCACGACGCACGCGGCCGCGATGGTGGAGAGAGCTGTTAGAAACATGCGACCAGGGTGCTGGATCGCATGAGCAGTAACCAATCGAAAGACGGTTTTGAATTCAGAGAACGTCATCAGTACTTCCCGCTGGCGAATTGAGAATCGAACGAAATAACAACGCCAGTTCAGTCAGCTTTGGGGCTGTTCACAACATGCTGATAGTGAGCGGCCAGCGATTGAGCGTCCTGGAAATCACCGGTCGCAAACTCGGTCAGCGATTTTCCATCGCGCATTACCATCACTCGTTCGGCCCAGATTGCAACGGCAGGTTCATGCGTGACGACAACGATCGTGCGACCTTCCTGCTGTGATAGTTCTCGAAGCAGCCGACAGATCCCCTGGCCACTGACTGAATCCAGACTTCCGGTCGGTTCGTCGGCCAGAATCAGTGCCGGATCTGTGATTAATGCTCGCGCCAATGCCACGCGCTGTTGTTCACCGCCGCTCATGGCATCGGGACGATGTTTGCGACGGGCAGAGATTCCCAATCGATCCAATAGCTGATCCAACTTTTTCAGCGGCTCGGTTCGGCCATCTGTCATGAGTGGCAACGAGATATTTTCTTCTGCGGTCAACGCCGGGATCAAATTGAACGATTGAAACATCAGCCCAATTCGGCGACGGCGAAAATGAGTCAACTTGCGATCGCCCAGTTTCGACAGATCGACATCGTCGACCGAGACCTGTCCTCCATCGATCGATGTGAGGCCGGCGGCCACATGCAGCAAGGTGCTCTTTCCCGATCCACTGGCGCCCATGATTGCGACAAACTCGCCGGATCGAACCGAGAACGAAACGTCCTTCAGGGCTTCGACCATAGATCCACCCTGGTGATAACGTTTGGAGACGTTCATCATCGACAATGGAGTCGATTTCGTGGCGGTTGCAGACTCCACTTGAGGGATAGCAGGTGATGGCGACAAGACGGATTCGGTCACAATGAAACTCCGGACTAGGGTGACTCAGCGAATGTCAATTGTGGGGATCTCGTTGTCACGTTCTTGAACCGTGAATTTCGGAAGCGGATTGTCAGGTAGTCGGTAGAGACCCTTCAGCCGATCTGGGCCGAATGTCTCTTCGCCTCCTTCCTGCGTGACGGTAGGCCAAATCACGGTGATGGCATACTCTCCGACCGGTGCCCCATCGGAACCCGTGTAGGTCCCCACGTTAAAGGTGCCATCCGGTAAAGCGACCG
>DASYEA010001171.1:0-1759 GCA_036499265.1 Schlesneria sp.
GCAACGCTGGACCGGCAACTGGGGTTGGTCTCGCATTGGGTCGAAAAGGCGCCACTGACTCTAACGTTGATCCTGAGTGCCCTCGTGATCTTCGCTCTGTCGGGCTGTTGGTGGTTGAGGCTGGAAACGGACTTCAGTAAGAACTTTCACGCGACCAGTCCGATTGTTCGCGGCCTCGATTTTTTAGAGACGCGTTTAGGCGGGTCGGCGACTTGGGAAGTGAATTTTCCCGCCCCTGCAAAAATTGATCACAAGTTTCTGGCTGATGTCAAAAACCTGGCCAAAGAATTACGAGAGTTGACCATTAATGGACAGCCGTCATTAACCAAAGTCGTCTGCCTGGCAGATGGAGAATCACTGATTCCCCGCACCCTGTTGACCTCCGATTTAAATGTGCGGCTGATGTTGTTAGACCACATTCAGCCCGACTTCGTCAGCAGCCTGCACAACGTGGAGCAACGTCGCATGCGGCTGCTGTTGCGATCGAAAGAGCGTCAACCCAGTGACATCAAATTGAAGATTATTCAGCAAGTCACCGAGACGACCCAGCGGCATTTCCCGGAAGCGCAGACGACGGGATTGTTTGTTCTGTTGACTTATCTGATTGAGAGTTTCCTGCGAGATCAGTGGATCAGTTTTGTCCTGGCTGGACTCGGCGTCGCAGTCGTCGTGACAATTGCGACGCGCCGTCCCTGGTTCGGAATCATCTGTCTGGTGCCCAACATATTCCCCATCATCCTGGTCGTCGGGATGATGGGTTGGGCCGGTTTCCCGATCAACATCGCGACGGCCATGATCTACAGCGTCTCGATGGGGCTGACCGACGATTCGACGATTCATTACCTAGTGGGATATCAGCAAGCCCGCCGCCGCGGACTGAGCTTTAAAGCGGCCTTGCAAGAAACCAATCAGGACATCGGCCGGGCACTGGTGTTTGCGAACTTTGCCCTGATCGCCGGCTTCCTGGTGCTGACGGCATCGCACTTCATCCCACTCGTTTACTTCGGAATCCTGGTGAGCGTAGCAATGTTCGGCGGCCTGATTGGAAATCTATTGATGCTACCGTTGTTACTAAAATGGGTTGAACGCGACTAGTGATTCTCGCGAAGCGAGTCAAAGAAAGTAGCCATCTCGCTCCGCGAGAAGAGGGCCGAGGGGGTCTGTATTGCGCGGCAATCTCAATCGCAGCAAGCAGAGTTGAGCGACGCCGGAGGTGGGCGAGCCTCCTCCGGCGCGGGGTCAAGTGGTTCAAAGTTCATTTTCGCTCGATACCGTTCCCGAATTAAGAACGACGTTCGCAGCGAAAATGAACTTTGAACCACTTGACCCCATTCTTCCGGCTTCGAATTTATCGGCGGCTTACGATGAGCCGCCAGTGCGTCGAAGTGGTGCCTGAACGGCATCCCTTCGACTGCGAGTCTCGGCGAGACTCGGCTACAGGTGTATCGCACGTCGACATTTCAGCTGGACCGCGTCGCACGTTAAAAAGTGGAAGCGGCGTCCCGCCGCTTAATCTGGGAGATAGTTTGTCATGGCTCAGGTGCACTGTGAAGCATCAAGATGTAGCGTCAAAGACTAGATCTCTCTTCCGGCGACCTCTGTCATTGGCTTGGACGCTACTCTGTTTCTTGTCGAGATACTTAAGCGGCGGGACGCCGCTTCCACGATCATCCAAGCACTTGACCCCATTCTTCCGGCTTCGAATTTATCGGCGGCTTACGATGAGCCGCCAGTGCGTCGAAGTGGTGCCTGAACGGCA
>DASYEA010001172.1:0-5891 GCA_036499265.1 Schlesneria sp.
TTGTCAGTCAGGAGCCGATGTGGGTCTACTTCGATCTGGACTAACGGACAATGCTTCGTCTGCGCCGCCTCGCCCAAAAAGGGACGATTAACACGGTTGAAACAGCCAAGTTGCCTGTCTACATGGCGCTCGCTGACGAGCAGACATACAGCCACCAGGGGGTGTTGGATTTCGAGGACAACCGGCTGGATCCCAGCACCGGCACATTGCGCGTGCGTGCTGTCTTCGACAACAAAGACCGCCTGCTGGCAGCAGGGATGTTCGTGCGAGTTCGATTGCCGGTTGGCGAGCCGCATAAAGCTCTACTGGTCCCGGAACAGGCACTTGGGACTGACCAGGGGCAGAAGTTCATTTATGTCATCAAGGGTGATGACCAGATCGAATATCGCGTCGTGCAAGTTGGTAAACTTCACGACCGACAGCGCGAAATCCTTCAGGGACTTTCGCCAGACGAACGAGTTGTCGTGACCGGTTTGCAACGCGTTCGGCCGGGAATCAAAGTCACGCCGCTACCGGCGGCGACGGTAGATTCGCCGACGGTTACCAAGACAAAATGAGCAAGAGGTTTTATTTTGGCAGGCCAACTGAATCAAGCCGCATGATGCTCGCGAGATACTGAAGTAATTGCAAAAGTTTGAATTGGCGGCACAACGGTCACGGTCGAGGCTGACATGATTTCGCGGTTCTTCATTGATCGGCCAATTTTCGCAGCAGTGCTGTCGATCGCCGTCACGCTTGCCGGTGGAATCGCCGCATTCAATCTGCCTATTGCTCAGTTCCCTCAGGTTTCGCCGCCGACGGTCAGTGTCACCTGTACCTATCCAGGCGCCAGCGCCAAGGATGTTGCCGAAGCGGTCGCTGCGCCGATCGAACAGCAGGTGAACGGCGTCGAAGGCATGATGTTCATGTCGTCGAACTGCACGAACGACGGGCAATACAACCTCACCGTCACGTTCCACAACACCGTGGACGTCAACATGGCCCAAGTGCTGGTTCAGAATCGAGTCAGCCTGGCAGTGCCGATGCTGCCCGACGTCATCAAGCAGACGGGGGTTAGCACTCGCAAGCGATCGCCCGACATCCTGATGGGTATCGCGCTGCATTCACCCGACAACCGCTACGACCAGCTATATCTCAGTAACTACGCTGTCCTTCAGATCAAGGACGAACTGTCGCGAATGGACGGCGTGGCAGATGTCTTCGTGTTCGGACAGCGCGACTACAGCATGCGGGTCTGGGTCAATCCCGAAGAGCTGGCGGCTCGAGGCATGACTGCCAGTGATGTCGCTCGAGCCATCCGCGAGCAGAACACCCCCGTCGCAACCGGTTCGCTCGGCGATCAACCTGCAGCGGCAGATCAGGAACTCCATCTGACGCTCAGCACGCGCGGCAGGCTTTCCGAACCGGAGGAATTTGAAGAGATCATCATTAAGTCGACATCCGATGGACGGATGACTCGCTTGAAGGATGTCGCACGAGTGGAACTGGCTGCGAAGAACCAGGACGTGAACGTCAGCATGGATGGCAAGCCAACCGTGTTCCTGGCCATTTTTCAGATGCCGGATGCGAACGCGCTCGATACTCATGATCGCGTGATGGCCAAGATGAAGGACCTATCGGATGCCTTCCCCGAAGGACTCGCTTTCGATGTTGGCTTCACGACGGTTCCTTACACTCGCGAATCCATTCGTGAAGTGGTCAATACCCTTCGCGACGCGATCATCCTGGTTGCGGCCGTTGTTCTGCTGTTCCTGCAGAACTGGCGTTCCACGGTCATTCCGTTGGTTGCGGTCCCGGTGGCAATCATCGGCACCTTCGCGGCCATGGCGATGTTCGGATTCAGCCTGAACAACCTGACGTTATTCGGTCTCGTTTTAGCAATCGGCATCGTCGTCGACGACGCAATCGTCGTTGTCGAAGCCGTTGAGCACCATATCGAAGAGGGACTCGCGCCGCGCGAAGCCACAATCACCGCCATGCAGGAAGTCTCCGGGCCTGTTATCGCGGTCGGGTTGGTATTGAGCGCCGTGTTCGTCCCCTGCGCCTTCATCAGTGGCGTGACCGGTCAATTCTTTCGCCAGTTCGCCATGACGATTGCCACGTCAACGATTATTTCCACCTTCAATTCTTTGACGCTCAGCCCCGCATTGACCGCATTAATGCTACGCCCCCGCGGCAAGGGCGAGACAACTCCGCTGCCTTGGCTCGCTTTCCCCATCATCGGTGCCTCGGTGGGCTGGGCGTTGTCAGGTGAATTGAACCATCTAACAGAGAAAACCTTCCACCTGCTGCCACATGATGCCGAAATCTGGGCTGCGGAAAATGTGACTCTCGTCACCGTGATGATCGGGGCAGTCCTCATGGGAGTGCTGGGATATCCCTTCAACCGTCTGATGGCGATCGGATTCCGCTGGTTCAATCGAGCATTCCAGAGTGCCACCAATCTGTATACCTGGGGAGTTGGCGGTGCACTGCGTGTCAGCCTGATCGTACTCGCGATTTACGGCGGATTGCTGGGTGTGACTTGGTGGCGATTCGCCGTCACTCCCAAGGGGTTCATCCCCACGCAGGATATGGGATACCTGATGGTGAACATTCAGCTTCCTGATTCCGCTTCCATGGAGCGAACGCAGGAAGTAGTGAGCAATATCGTCGACATCGCAATGGCACACCCCGCGATCAAGCATTGCTCAGGGATCTCGGGACAGTCGTTCGTTCTGAATGCGTTTGGTTCGAACTTTGGATCGATGTTCGTCAACTTGAAGGACTACCACTTGCGGCGAAAGCCGGAACTGTCGAGTCTGGCGGTCGCTGACTTTTTGCGTGCAGAGTTCGGCAAGAAGATCAAGGGGGCCAATGTGCAGGTCTTTCCGCCGCCACCGATCCGCGGTGTCGGACGCGCGGGGGGCTTCATGATCATGATCGAAGATCGAGGTGACATCGGTCCGCAGAACCTGCAAAAGGAAACTGATAGCTTGGCCCGCGAAGGTGGCAAGACTCCCGGGCTGATGAACATGTTCGCGGTTTTTCGCGCCAACGTCCCTCAGTATCGCATTGTGCCTGATCTCCGACAATGCGTTATTCGTCACGTGAACATCGGCGAAATCTCCGATGCCCTGCGAATCTATCAAGGCTCACTGTATGTGAACGACTTCAATCGGTTTGGCCGTACCTGGCAGGTGATCGTCCAGGCCGACCAGCAGTTTCGAGACGACCCCGATTACATTTCACGACTGAGAGTTCGCAACAACGAAGGGGCCATGGTCCCGCTGGGTTCTCTCGTCAACGTCGAGTCGGTCAACGGCCCGCTGGTGCTCACCCGTTACAACATGTACCCGGCAGCGTCCATCAACGGAATGGCGGCACCTGGTTTCAGTTCGAATCAGGCCATCGAATCGATGGAGCAACTGGCCCGCAACAATCTGCCCCGCAACATGAGCTTCGAGTGGACTGACATGTCCTACCTTGAGCTTCTAGCGGGCAACACGGCCACCGTGATCTTCGGCTTCGCGGTCGTCATGGTCTTCCTGGTGCTCGCCGCGCAGTACGAAAGCTGGTCGTTGCCGCTGGCAGTGATCCTCGTGGTGCCGATGTGTCTGCTGAGCGCTCTGGTCGGCGTCAGTGTCGCAAAGCTGGATGTTAATATTTTCACCCGCATCGGCTTCGTGGTGTTGGTGGGACTGGCCAGCAAGAACGCCATTCTCATCGTGGAATTCGCCAAGCAGCGTCGACTGCTCGGCGAATCGACTCGTCAGGCAACACTCGATGCCTGTCGTCTGCGCCTGCGACCGATCATCATGACCAGCCTGGCATTCATTCTGGGCGTCGTTCCA
Source organism: Schlesneria sp. (assembly GCA_036499265.1). Taxonomy (GTDB): domain Bacteria; phylum Planctomycetota; class Planctomycetia; order Planctomycetales; family Planctomycetaceae; genus Schlesneria. Next base: position 3,834 of record DASYEA010001172.1, read on the forward strand.
CTGATGGTGTCACAGGGCGCTGGTGCAGAAATGCGAAAAGCGTTGGGTGTCGCCGTGTTCAGCGGGATGCTTGGCGTCACACTGTTCGGTCTGGCTCTGACCCCCGTATTCTTCGCCACGATCGACCAGATTTCCGACACATCATTGTTCAAGTCGTCAATCCTGCGTCGCATCGGCGACGTGGTGATCGGCATCATCAGCCTGCGACCGCTGCGTCGGTTGGCTTCGCCTCTCATGGCCAAAATGACTGGTTCCGCTTCCAGTAACGGAAAGCCAATGTCAACCAACGGAGTGGCGACGAATGGTGTGGCATCCGCACCTTCAGTGGATCGAGTGTTGATGAATCGAGATGAGCATAAGGTCGAACAGACTCCGTCAGGAGCCGCTGAATCCGCGACGAAAACGCGGGAACCAGCGAAAATCGTTCAGCCCACCGTCGAGAATTGAGGTTGTCCGTTGTTTTCGAGTTTTTTCATCCATCGCCCGATCTTCGCATCGGTTCTGTCGATCATTATCACCCTCGCTGGTGGCGTGGCGCTGATCACACTGCCCGTCGCGCAGTATCCCGACATCACACCGCCTACGGTCGAAGTATCGGCTGTGTACCCGGGTGCCAACGCACAGGTTGTGGCCGACACCGTGGCCGCTCCAATCGAGCAGCAAGTCAACGGCGTCGAGCGGATGCTGTACATGTCGTCGCAGTGTACAAACGACGGCACCTACACACTGACGGTCACGTTCAAGCATGGCGTCGATCTCAATATGGCTCAGGTTCTGGTCCAGAACCGAGTCGCATTAGCTCAGCCGGTCTTGCCCAGCCTCGTCCAACGACGCGGCGTCATGGTGAAAAAGAAATCACCCAGCGTCTTGATGATCGTCAACCTGTTCTCGCCCGACGATAGCCTGAAGGATCTTTATCTCAGCAACTATGCGACGATTCAGCTCAAGGACGAATTGTCGCGGCTCGACGGTGTCGGCGACATCACATATATCGGCCAGCGTGACTACAGCATGCGACTGTGGCTGGATCCAGAACGGATGAGCTATCGCGGCCTGACGACCAGTGACGTTGTGCGGGCCATTGAACAGCAGAACGTTCAAGTCGCGGCTGGCCAGATTGGACAGCCGCCCATCGCCTCGGGGCAGGCGTTTCAATTTACGATGAGCACCCTGGGACGTCTGATCGATGTCGACCAATTTGGGGAAATGATCCTGAAAGGCGATGCCGAAGGTCGCTTCGTTCGCCTGCGCGACGTCGCCAATATCGAGTTGGGGGCGCTGGTCTACAACCAGAGTTGTACGTTTGACAGTCAACCCTCCGTAGCCTTGTCTATCTACCAACTGCCCGGTTCCAACGCGCTCGATGTCGCCGATCGCGTGCGCGCCAAGATGGCCGAATTGAAAGATCGATTTCCCGAAGGGCTGGACTACGCGATCGTCTACGACACGACTCCGTTCATTCGCGAATCGATCAACGAAGTCTTCAACACCCTGCGCGATGCCGTCATTCTGGTTGCCATCGTGGTGCTGATGTTCTTGCAGAACTGGCGTTCGGCAATCATTCCGCTGGTCGCAGTACCCGTCGCGGTCGTGGGAACATTTGCAGTCATGGCTGCCATGGGGTTCAGCCTGAATAACTTGACGCTGTTCGGACTGGTGCTGGCCATCGGCATCGTCGTGGACGATGCGATCGTCGTTGTGGAAGCCGTCGAACATCATATTGAACATGGCATGACACCTCGTGATGCCACATTGCACGCGATGGAACAGGTCTCCGGGCCCGTTATTGCCGTGGGACTCGTGCTGACTGCCGTGTTCGTTCCCTGTGCGTTCATCAGTGGAATCATGGGGCAATTCTTCAGGCAATTTGCGCTGACAATCGCGGTTTCGACTGTGATTTCCGCGTTTAATTCCTTGACGCTCAGCCCCGCCTTGACCGCGTTACTCCTGCGCAGTCGCGAGAAGGGGATGGCACCGCCATTGCCAGCAATGGCGTTTCCCGTCATCGCAGCTTGGCTAGGTTGGTCATACCTTGCACCACAAGTTGCAACCCTGATG
>DASYEA010001173.1:0-3202 GCA_036499265.1 Schlesneria sp.
AATGGATTTGCGATAGGATGCGGCGCATTTGGCGAGCGCGAGACAATAGGCTCGCATCCACACAAGCGCGGTATCCTGATGCCCAGGCGTTACCGCTGCCAATTTTTCGGCGATCTCAGCGGTCTTGTTGCCAAGCTCATCAACGTCCGTGACTTGTTGCTGCTGGGTGCCTGATTGATTCCATGCTTGCCCCAAAACGGCAACAGTCGCCGTGTTTGCTGCAAGCGATTTGTGCGCAGGGACAGATCCAGCGTCAATGATCGTGGATTGCAACCGAAGTGCCAATCGCTTGACGGCAGCAATATCAACAGACGCACCACTGAGGAGTAGGTCAAGTTCGACCGCAGCCTGAGATGCTAGAGAAGGGAGTTCAGAATCAAGAAGATTGACCATTTTTTTGTTCCCTTGAATGCGAGACGCAGGTTTCTATCCACCCAAACGCCATATGAAATGTAATACCGCATTTTTGAAAACGACGCAAGTCGTTTTGCGACAATTCATTGCGCGCGAAGCGAAATGCTCTTGGCAGGTCGTTACGCTTCCCGTATTGGTGGTTTGCGGCTGAGTTCGCGTCGTGCGATAGATCTCAATCGCTCCCTGACCCATGAGGAGAGGTCGAGACCGGAAGACTCAGCGGCCTCCTTGAACTCGTCATACTCTTTCCCCTGCACTCTCACTTGCATGAGGTGATCGCGCGCATCGCCTTCTTCTTTCTGTGGTCTTGCCATTCCTCTATTGTAACGACAATAAACTGACAGTCAACACTGGAATCCTGATTGACGTGTCATGTTATTGTATTTACAATAACTTACGTCATAAAAAAAGAAAAGCCCTGATTCGGCCGTAACCGAGTGAGGGCTACTCTCGAAAACGAAGAACTGACCAAGCTGATTATCGCTGCCGCGATTCCACTCAAGGAAATCGAACCCGACTTCGCAGTAGACTCGTCCGAGTTCACGTCGTCTCGATTCGTTCGATGGTTCGATCGTAAAACGACAAGAGCACGACTGGGTGAAGGCTCACATCGTCTGTGGAGTTAAAACCAACGTCGTCACTGCCGTGGAAATCCACAACCGGAACACGAACGATAGCCCGCTTCTGCCCTACTTATTGAACACCACAGCCGAGAACTTCAAGATCAGAGAAGTCAGTGGAGATACCGCATACGGCTATCCAAAACAACTTTGACGCCATCTCGTCTCATGGTGCATCAGCGTTCATCACGTTCCGTGCGGGAACGACTGGAGCATGCGGAGGATTGTTCGCGAAGGCGTTTCATTTCTTCAGTCTGAACCGAGAGGAATTCCTGACGCATTGTTACAAGCGATCAAATGTCGAGTCGACCTTCGCAATGATGAAGGCGAAGTTCGGCGATTCTGTCCGAAGCAAAACGGATGTCGCCATGAAGAATAAAGTGCTGTGCAAAATCCTTTGTCACAACATCTGTTGCCTGATCTCGGCGGTGTACGAGTTGAACATTCAGCCGGTCTTCGAGAAGATGCTGACCGGTTGCACAAATAATCGGGACTTGCACAATAAGTCGCCACCAAATGGGGTTTATTATGCAAAGGAGCCGCGCCCTCCCAGAAGACGATCACTCCGACTCCGTTTCAGACTTATTCAGGTCCGGTGAATCCGGCGGACGGCATCGGCCAGGCGATCGAGGTCGTCCTTGGTGTTGTAGAGCGACAGCGAGGGCCTGACGGTCGATTCCAGGCCGAAGCGTCGTAGCGAGGGCTGGGCACAGTGGTGGCCTGAGCGAACGGCGATTCCTTCGGCGTCGAGGGCTCGGCCGATTTCTTCGGTGCGGCGATTGGGCAGCACGAAGGAGAGGACGCCGACCTTTTCGCGGGCCGTTCCGATGAGGCGCAGGCCGTTAATCTGACTCAGTTTTTCGGTGCCGTACTCCAGTAGTTCGTGCTCGTACTTGGCGATGTTCGACAGTCCGAGTCGGTTCACATAGTCGAGGGCCGCACCCAGGCCGACCGCATCGGCGATGTTGGGAGTTCCCGCTTCAAACTTGGCTGGCGGCGGGCTGTACGTGGTCTCTTCGAAAGTGACGTTCTTGATCATGTTTCCGCCCCCTTGCCACGGCGGCATGATCTCTTGCAGTTCTTCTTTGGCGAAGACCGCACCGATCCCGGTCGGACCGAAAATCTTGTGACCGGAGAAGACGAAGAAGTCGACGTCCCATTGCTGCACGTTCACCGGCAGGTGAGCGACCGATTGCGCGCCGTCGACGAGGACTCGCGCGTTGAAGCGTTTGGCCATCTGGATCATTTCGACGACTGGCAGGATCGTGCCCAAGGCGTTGGAGGCGTGAGCGAGCGACACCAAGCGAGTGCGTGGGCCGAGCAAGGCCTGATACTGTTCGAGCATCACTTCGCCGCGATCATTCACGGGGATCACGCGAATGACAGCCCCCTTCTCTTTGGCAACCATCTGCCAGGGGACGATGTTCGCGTGATGCTCCAGAGTCGACAGTATGATCTCGTCGCCCGGTTGCAGGAACTTGCGCCCATAGGTTTGGGCGATCAGATTGATCCCTTCAGTCGTGCCGCGAACGTAGATGATTTCTTTTGCTGATGAAGCTCCGATGAAGCGTTGCACCTTTTCACGAGCTTGCTCGAAAGCGTCGGTCGATCGGGCGGCCAACGTGTGCGCGCCGCGATGGATGTTGGAGTTATCCTTCGAGTAATAATTCGATATCGAATCGATCACGCTCTGCGGCTTTTGCGTTGTCGCCGCATTGTCGAGCCAGACCAGGGGCTTACCATGAACCTGTTGATTCAAGACCGGAAAGTCCTTGCGAATCGACGCGACATCAAAGGGCCGAGCTCCGGTCGCAGGCGTCGCGCCACTGTTTCCAGAGAGCAGGCGATGCAGGATCGATTGCTCGGATGATTCGGCACAAAGCCCCCCTTGAGAGCGGCTGTTGGTGCTGCGCAGCTTTTCGACGAACGATTTCAGGCCGTCGTATTCCCCACCGTGCGCTGATGAGGTTGAGTTTGAACCGTGAGGAACATCCGCGACGGACCAGGGAAACGTGATCTGCGATGGCAGACTGGGAAGCGACATCGAAGGAATCGCCATTCCTGGCAGCGAAGTCCCCGGGATTGGCGATTGAAACGCTCCGGGGTTGTGCGATGGCAACTCTGGGAACGATGGCAACTGCGACGTCGGGGCCATCGTCGTGGCCGAC
>DASYEA010001174.1:0-1709 GCA_036499265.1 Schlesneria sp.
ACTGACTTTTACAAACAACTGCGAAGCGAAGACAAACTCGATCACGACGAAGCCGTCCGTGATACGCTGGTCGCGATCCTGATGTCACCGCACTTTTGTTATCGAGTTGACGTGCCGCCGCCTGGAGACGGGATCTTCCCCTTGTCCGATGACGCACTGGCCAACCGCCTGAGCTACTTCCTCTGGTCAAGTATGCCGGATGCGGAACTACTGGCGGAGGCCAAAGCAGGCAAACTTCGTCATCCTGAGACGCTTGTGAAGCAGGCGCGACGAATGTTGCAAGACGATCGGATTCGCGGCTTGGCGACAGAATTCGGCGGCAACTGGCTCGACTTTCGCCGCTTCGAAGAATACAACGCCGTGGATCGCGAACGCTTTCCAGGTTTTACGAACGAATTGCGCCAGGCAATGTTTGAGGAACCCATTCGGTACCTGATCGATGTCGCCCAGAACGATCACTCAGTACTCGATCTAATCTATGCCAAACATACGTTTGCGAATCCGGTCCTCGCGCGACACTACGAGATGCCGGCTTGGGACGCGGCGGACGAGTGGCGGCGAATAGACGACGCAAATCAATATGGTCGCGGTGGTTTGTTGCCGATGGCGGTCTTCATGACCAAGTCCGCGCCCGGCCTACGCACCAGTCCAGTCAAACGAGGGTTCTGGGTCGTGCGTCGATTCCTGGGTGAGCACATTCCTGCGCCGCCACCGAATGTGGGCGAACTCCCTGCCGATGAAGCGAAGCTCGGCGATCTGACTCTGCCACAGATGCTGGCCAAACATCGTGACGATAAAAACTGTTCTGTCTGCCACGTTCGCTTTGATTCCGTGGGATTGGCGTTTGAGGGCTACGGTGCGATCGGTGAACGGCGCAATATCGATTTCGGGGGAAAGGCCGTCCAGGCCACAGCGGTCTTTCCCAACGGCAGCGAAGGCGACGGGTTGGAGGGCCTGCGGACCTACTTGCACGATGCTCGCCAGAACGACTTTCTGGATAATGTCTGCCGGAAATTGCTCTCGAATGCGTTGGGAAGATCGCTGATGCTGTCCGATGAAATAACGGTCAAAGAAATGCGTATTCATTTGGCCGCCCATGACAACCGCTTCAGCAGCCTGATTGACACAATCGTCACATCTCCACAGTTCCTCACGCAACGCGGACGCGGTGCCAATGAGGTTGATTCCGAGAAAGGTAACTGATGAACCCGGCAAACAAACGCAGAGAGCATCGTCTTTCACGCCGCACATTGTTGCGTGGTGTGGGTGTGGCGATGGCTCTCCCCTGGCTGGAATCGGTCAGCGTGTGGGGCGCTGAGGCCTCCGTCGATGTCGTCATGGCTACAGGATTTCCCAAGCGGTTTGCCGCCATATTCATGGCGAACGGGATCAATGCTGATCACTGGTGGGCCAAAGGGACCGGTGCCGAGATGGAACTCGGCAAAAGCCTGCAGCCAATGGAAAACCTCAAGACAAAGATGAACCTCATCAATGGCCTCTTCAACAAGGCCGCCACCGGTGTGGGAATTCATCCTGGACAGACAGGCAACCTGCTATCCGGAGTGTCGCTCAAGAAAGGGGCCGAGTTACGTGGTGGCATCAGTATGGATCAGGTGCTGGCCAATCACCTGGGCGAGCAGACTGTGCAACCAAGCATGGTTTTGGGATGCGAACAGCCCGTCACCGGATATCACGAAACCAATTTCTCG
>DASYEA010001175.1:0-5402 GCA_036499265.1 Schlesneria sp.
CTGATGCGAGCATACGTCAATGATCTTCATGAGCTCGCCGTAATGCAGTTGTCCGTCGACAGCGATTTGGACGCGATCATAAGGAACGTGTTGAGTTCCAAAGATCGTTTGCAGTTTCTGTTCAAGTGCCAGCAGACTTGCGGCTGCCAGCGGCCCTGGAATTGTAGCAGATTTCTCGATGCTGACTTCTTTCACACCTCCGGACGGATCAGCGACGACCTGCAAATGCAGGGTTTCCAAGTCGAGCTGCACATCTTTTCCCAATCCCTGCTGAGCCACAGTTCCGGCTTCGACTTTGGTAGTCGGAACAGGGGGTGGCAGATTGACGGCCAACTGGCCTTCAATCGGTGCAGGGCGGAAAGTCAGGATGAAAAACGTCAGCAACTGGAACGCCATGTCGAGCATGGCGGCCAGATTCATTTCGACCGAACCTTGATCACGACGTTTTTTATGACGGCGACGCATGCTAACGGCCCCTATTCCTTCGTCATTGCGCTCAATGAAAACTTGCGGTAGCCATGATTTTGGCAGACGGTGATGACCTGATTGACCAGTTTGAACGGAGCACCGCGGTCGGCTCGAATGATCACGGTGACGGGTAAAGTGCCGTCTCCTTCAACCGGAGTTCCCGCAAACTTCAACTGTTCCTTCAGCATGCTTGCTTCGCGTGCGACAAACGGTTCGATCTCGACCGAATTTCCGCCGGCTTTGACGCTACCTTCCGAATCAACGTTCAGCAGCAATGGCTCCAGCTTCCCGGTATGTTCGAGCGGTCGTGCCGACCCAAGGACCGGCAGCTTCAGCGACATGTCCAATGACGCCCCTTTGAAGTTGATCACCAGCATGAAAAACGTGATCAGCTGAAAGACCATGTCCAACAACGGCGTTAAGTTGGGCTCGGCCTTTTCAGAGTTCATCTCTGACATGACAATCCCCCTCGACTATGGATCAAGCAGTTGGTTCAGCGGCTTTCTTGTGAGCTGCGTTGTGAACGCGTCTCACGAAGTCGTCGGCCAGGTTTACGCTCTGAACGCTAAGGGATGACACTCGGTTTTTGAACACTGCGAAGAAGTAAATCGCGGGAACTGACAGGAACACGCCTTCAAACGTCAGGATCAAAGCTTCCGAGATCCCGGCGGCGACTTCACTGGCCTTCAGTTGGGCGTCCGATGTCGCGATCACGCTGAAGCTGGCGATCATGCCCTTCAGGGTGCCGAGCAAGCCAATCAGGGGGCCGAGCGTACCGACGACGGCCAGCATGCTGATCCGCTTTTCCATTTCGACGGTGATTGCTTCACCCAGTCGATCGATTGCTTCACGAGCATCGGACAGGCCCGAGGACAAGGCGGCCATCCCTGTGGCGATGAGTTGGCCCAGTTCGGAAGAACTGTCTTTCGCGAGGCGATAAATCCCGTTGTAGTCTCGTTTCACGAGCAGGGCTTCGCATTCCTGAATCAACTCCGGCGGCATCACAATCGGTTCACGCAATTCAATAAACAATCGCATGACGGTCGCGATGAAGAAGATCGAGATCACCAGCAAAAAGGCACCGATCCAGCCGGAGGTCTCGATAATCCACGCCAATGTCGACTTCGGCGCATGGGCGGCCGGCGCGGCAGGGGCCGCAGCCGCAGCAGGTTCGGCCTGTGCTTTGACCTCGACCGGTCGCGACAGAAGGAGCATCCCGACTAAAACGGAGGCCAGAACCAGCCATCTGGGAACGGTAAACCTGTCTTGAAGCGATGCCATCTGTGGTTCCTTGAACGAGCGAAGCTGCGATACGAGTGATTGTTTGGGAGTTTGGAGTCAGACGTAGTTGTCGAGCTGTAATGCCTTACGATTCAGTGAGACGGGCGGTGAATTGCGGCGAAGCCGGGAAGCTGCGCACGCTGACACAGGATTCCGTGCTATCGCACCTCAATCTTTGATGGAATTGCGCGTAAAGAACTCATGCGCAGTGGGTTATCGAGATCGCAGCGATGGCACAAAAAGTTCGACTCACAATCTTAACAGTGGATTCCAGTAGATATCAAGGACATTCAGATCAAGACGATAATCTTGCTCATTTGTAAACACAGATTTGATCAGTTGGGCCAAAATTGACGGTTCAATTCGACAAATTCGGCCGCCCAATGGTAATGATCGAGCAATCCGGTGGTGTCGCGTCCCAATAACCGATACGCCGCGTAAATCGCTTCGATTGTCGCCAAACCTCCATCCGGATCAGTCCGCACCTTGGAAGTTCGAGGGTACGCTGTGGTGAGTGGGGGGAGGCTGCGAACAGGAACGGCGGCGTGGGCTCGCTGCATCGGTTCGACGTGTCTCCAAGTCCCATCCAGGACCAGCAATCCGCAGTTAATGTCATTGCTGCCCAGGACGGGGCCGCCCAGCCCCAGCCGCACATATCCCGTCAAATCGTGCGACATCGGCGGGAAGTTACAAAATGCCAAGTCCGGTCGGCCTCGCAGCGGACGAACCGTGCATTTGGCTCGACGTTCGCGCGGATGGAAGACGACCACCGTTGTCGGCAAAGAGACAAGCAATTCCACGGTTTTACTTTGACGACTATCAGAGTCGGAGAAACTGTAAGGGGGCGATCGCTTTCGGGACAACGCGGCGAAGGCGTAAAAAACGGGGGCAACTCGAAGGCTGACCCGGACAGTCTGGATCATAGATTGCAAAAATGAATTTCGCAAAACCGCCGCAGGCTTTCGTTTCTGGCGGCAGGGAATACAGTGGTTTCGCGTGACCGAGGCAAGGAATCGTGAACTATGGCGTCGTTAATCGTTGTCTGCCCTCAGTGTCTGACTTGGATTGAAATCCAGTCAGACTGCTGTCCCGAGTGCGCGACAGCCTTGAGTGTGGAAGACGTGGATCCGCCGGTCGATCTGATTTCTGAGCGAATGGGAGACCGTTTGCGGGATCTAGGGGCGATCAAGCTGCTGCGACGCGGTTGGCCTGAAAACGGGCAACTTGTCGCCACAACCGAAGGCTTGTTATTCGTTCCACACCTGGTGGTTCGTCCGAACGGAGCCTTGGAATCCGTCGCCGAAGTTGCTCCACCGCTGCCCTCGCGTGTGTCAGGGCTGTTTCATTGGTGGACGTTGCCCCCGTGGCGACGTTCGATCGACGACCAGCAAAGTCACCCCTCGGCCCCCTCGCCCGAGAATCCGTCACTTCCCAGCCTGTTATTCGATTCACCCGGCGCCCTCTTTATCGTACGGACGACGATTCAGCGTGTCGCAGTGCGGTGGGGACGCATTCACATCGAGCGGCAGCCGTCTCGGTCCGTATCGCTGATCCAGGCTCCGGGGAGCGACAACCCTCGCGAGATCTTGCGACCTCTGATTGAGTATGACTCATGGCGAAGCATCATTGCGGGTCTGTAGCCGCAGTACGCAACCAGATCGCTACACGCTTGAAGGCTCTAATTCGATTCGCTGCGAGGCTCCTTTCGTTGCCGAAATCGATCGGTTGCGACTGCCCGGCGCACGCGTTATCGTCGCTCTGCTTCGTGCTTTATAGCGCCACTATCTGCAGCAAGAACCTACCGCGAATTGAGGCCACGATGGCAGGTCGAGATGACGACGCCAATCCTGTCGCGGTACCTTGTTTGATCGGTGATATCATTCAATCCTTCACCGAGCAGAAACCCGCTTTATACGACATCATCGTAAAGACACTTGTCGCGAAGGCGTGAGGAATGCTTGAAGGTGAAGGGCGATGATGATTCCGTCGGCGGCTGGTACCTCACCGCTGGACTGCACAGTCCTTGTCTCGACCCCGGAGAATGTCTCGTTTGACTTCCGGATCGCCGGCCCGTTTTCCCGCGTGCTGGCATTATTGATCGATATTGCGGTGATTGGATTCTGTGTGTTCGTCATCGCATTCATTCTCGCGTTGCTGGGTGCAGCGGGTATCGGACTAGTGTTGTTCCTGATGTTCGTCACGTTTTGGGGTTATGGCGGACTGATGGAAGCGTTCTGGAATGGTCAGACACTGGGCAAAAAGATGGTCGGGATTCGCGTCGTTTCCGACTCGGGGCTGGCCATCAATGCGGGCCAGGCGATGTTGCGAAACATCCTTCGTTCGGCAGATCTGTTTCCGCCGTTCTTCCCCGGTGCGGTGGCGATGTTATTCGGATCACGTTTTCAGAGGCTGGGCGATCTCGCCGCAGGCACCATGGTTGTACTGGACGGACAGCGTTCATCACCGCGGCCACCTGTTGCGGATGGCGTCACGGAACGGATGCGAGAACGAATCCCTGCTCACTTTCGTGCCGATACGGCATTGATCGAATGCCTGGCGGCCTATGTCGGGCGCCGCTTAGATCTTTCGGTCGTTCGTCGGCTCGAATTGTCGCAAATTCTAGCACGTCACTTCATCCGCAGTTGGAGTCTACCCCCAAAGATCAATACCGATCATCTGCTGTGTGCGATCTATGAGCATGCCACGATGGACGAAGAACATCGTTCGGCGACGCAAGATCGCGACATCGAAGACGATCATGGTCGCAACGATGCCGATGTCGTGGACTCTCTGCGAACTCTTGAGGGTGCCAGCTATGAAAGTCGCTGAGCATATTGCCGACCGAAATCCAGAATGGAAAAAGCTGGAAGCCGACGTGCGCTGGTGTCGCGGCGGTGGCAAGCGCGATCCAGAACGAATTGCCGAGTTTGCTCGACGTTATCGATCTGTGTGCGGCGATCTCTCATTGGCGGTCGCCATGCGCTGGCCAGCGACGACCACGCGGTATCTGCATGAACTCGTCGCGGATGCCCATACGCAGCTCTATCGCGCCGAATCTTTCCAGGTCAGGCGCTGGGGGCGAACAGTCTTGGTCGATGTCCCGCGACGAATCTTGCGCGATCCCTGTACCTGGATCGCGTTCGTCGTCTTCTGGGGTTTATTCGGCGGGGCCATGCTGGCAGGCCTGACGCGTGATGATTTTGCGGAAGCGGTCGTGGGTCGCGATACGCTCGAAAAAGTCGAAGACATGTATGCGAAGCCGATGGAGACGGGGCTGTTCGAAGATTCACGGACTGCCATGACCGGCTTTTATCTGTTCAACAATGCGGGGATCGGCCTGCGTTGTTTCGCCAGCGGGATTTTTCTGGGGGTCGGCAGCTTGTTGACGATGGCGTTCAACGCGATCTTTCTAGGCGCGATCTTCGGACACATGATCCGATCTCCCTCGTCATCGAATTTCCTCACGTTTGTCACGGCACATGGTCCGTTTGAGTTGACGGCGATTGTGTTATCCGGCGCGGCCGGGCTGCGTCTGGGTTGGGCTATCATCGACACCAAGGGCTGGAGTCGAATCGAATCGCTAAGACGAACCGCGCCCCGAGCATTGGAGATTGCCGGCGTCGCTACGATCTTGTTCTTGTTTGCCGCCTATA
>DASYEA010001176.1:0-1663 GCA_036499265.1 Schlesneria sp.
CGAAACCGATGGCGTCACGTGGAAGCCGATGAACGATCAGAAGTTTTCGGCAGTCCCATTCGAGATGGCTCTGGACCCCGTAAATCGAATTCTCTACTCAGCAAGCTGGGAAGAAGGATTGCTGGCGATCAAGCTGCCTGCACCAGTAAAATAGGTGCAGGCAAACTCGCCGAGAGATTGAGTTTTCAAGACGGTCAGGCTTCTCGTCCCGAGTAAAGAAGATCGATAACGGCTCCATTCCGCAGCGCATTCGGTCGGCCGAGTGGATCTTGAAGGTGAACTTCTTCACCGATCCCCAACGCGTTATAGACCGTCGTGCAAAGATCGGCAGGCGACCAGGCTCGTGAAACGGGATAAGCCGCGATGGAATCCGATTGCCCGATGACCTGACCGCCACGGACGCCCGCGCCAGCCGCCAACAATGAGTAGACAGAGGCCCAGTGATCGCGACCAGGAAGAGACTCACCGGGCAAATTCGAAACCTTCGGGGTCCGACCGAATTCGCTCATCACAATCACCAGCGTTTGATCCAGCAATCCGCTCGCCGAAAGATCATCCATCAGCGCAGCAAGACCTCGATCAACCTGTGGTAGCAGCGTATTCTTGAGCTTGCCCCAGTTATCGACGTGCGTGTCCCACGTTTGGACGATGCCCATCGTGGCCTGGATGACGGGGACACCAACTTCCACCAAACGACGCGCCAGCAGCAGCGATTGACCGAATTTGTTGCGGCCGTATCGATCACGGGTCTCGGGTGTTTCGCGGTCAAGCTGGAATGAAGTCGTTACCTTGGCAGAGGTCAACAGAGAGAATGCAACTCCCTGTTGATCGGTAAATGCTTTCGAGCGATCTGCACCCAAGGGGAGCGGAGCATTCACCTGGTCGAGCAGTTCGCGACGTGACTGCAGACGCTGCGGAGTCACCCCCGCTTGAAGCGACAGGGCATCGACCTTAAACGAGGGATCGTTCGGGTCCTGGCTGATCTGCCACGGATCGTGCTTGGGACCGAGGAACCCTGAGTACTGACCTGGCCAGGTCAATGGCCCTTCGATGTAATAGTTCGGTAGCGAAACGCCCGTCGGCACTCCATTGGAACTCGGCCGCAAGTAATCAACGGCGGCGGCCATGTTCGGAAAGTCGGTTCGTGACTGGACGCGATCCAGATCGCTGGCACCGCGTGGAACGGGGGTTGGTCGGCCCGTCAGCGCGACGTGAGTCGCCAATAGGTGATTGTGTTCGGTGTGCGACATGCTTCGCACGATCGACCACCGATTCGCCTGTTCCGCCAACAACGGCAGATGCTCGGTGAATGCGACGCCGGGGATGGCCGTCGAGATCGACGAAAACTCGCCACGGATCTCAAGGGCCGCCTGCGGCTTGGGGTCAACCGAATCGAGTTGACTCAGGCCACCGCTCATCAGGACGAATACGACCGATTTCGCTCGTCCAGCACCAGGATCCGCAAAGACGGTTGGCGAGAGCACTGGCAATCCTGCAGCGACAACTCCGGCAGCAGATGCTTGCAGAAAGCCGCGGCGTCCCACGCGATAAAGTGGATCATGCATCATGCGGTCTCATCGAGTTGAGGAAGTCGAGGCGGGAAAGTCGGCAGGCACATCACCTAGTTTATCGGATCGTTTGCTCACAACAAGGCAAGCTTTTA
>DASYEA010001177.1:0-8605 GCA_036499265.1 Schlesneria sp.
TGCTATTCGGCGACGAAGGCCGCGCTGATCGGCATGACGCGAGCGATGGCACTGGATGTCGGCGAGGATGGAATCACGGTTAACTGCATCGCGCCAGGGCCATTTTTGACAGATCTTCCCGCCAGCGTGCTGAGTCAAGCCGAGCAGGACACTTTCGCCGAGCGGACGGCCGTCAACCGCTGGGGCAACCCACGCGAACTCGCTGGGCCGGCGCTGCTGCTCGCCAGTGACGCGGGAAGTTACATCACCGGGACGACCCTGTTGGTCGATGGCGGCTTGCTGGCGAAAGGGTTTTGACGCCACTCGCGAGCGGTGAGCAGTTGTGAGCCACTTCCGTGCGGACTGTTTGGTCTGAAAATCAGGGTCGGCCGTCGCGAGTTAAATCCATTGTTGGAAGCAGGTCGTGACGGACTTGATTAAAAGATTGAAAGTCGTCGAATGAATTTGGATGCCTCTTGGCCATTCAGGTGGATACAATAATTAAGCTGAAATTCAGAAGGCCATTTTAGTCTGGAGTCCTGGCCATGATTCGCCCCGCTCGCGTCGGCATTGCTACCTGTCTCATCCTTGCGCTCACCATAACGTCCTATGCCCATGGACATGGAGGCGGGCACGGAGGTGGCGGACATAGTGGTGGCGGTCATATGGGTGGCGGAGGCCACATGGGTGGCGGGCATATGGGCGGTGGCCACATGGGTGGAAGCCATATGGGAGGTGGTGGCCTCACGGGCAGCCACATGGGCGGTTTCAACGCTCACTCCGGTTTCAGCGGCGGGAGCCACATTGGTGGACAGCACATGGGCGGCGTCCAACACCTCGGTGGGATGCAGCACCAGGGGTTTCAGCATCAAGGCCTCCAACACCAAGGCATTCAGCACCAAGGGATACAACATCAGGGTGTCGGCGGTTTGCAACATCAATCCGTGTTGAACGGCGTGACTCATCCACAGGGAAATAATGCTTACCACGGCGGGCAGCAACATCTGGGTAATGCTGTCACCACGCACCATCTGAATTCACAGTTCTATTCGAATCACGCGCATGCGGGATCGGCGCTGGGCAACAATGGAACTCATCATTTGAATTCCACGATGCTGAGTAACACGCACAACAACCATGCATCGCAGTTTCTGCAGCATCACGGCAACGCGCAGCACAACGCGAGCCTGGCGTCGATGAGTTCGCAACATCACTCATCGCAGTTCTTGCAGCACCATGGGACTCAGGGTGCGTTGGCGCACAATGGGCTCCAAAACCAGGGGTTGCATCACCAGGGGCCGCAGAGTTTTGCCAATCATCAGAATGTGGGGAATTCTGCGTTCCTGTCCCATCATCATCAAACGGCGAACTCGACCTTCAATAACCACCACAATGGCATCAACGGCTTGGGGCAAAACAATGCCTTGCATCACAATCATGTTGGGAACTATGTCCACAACAGCCTGACTCAGAACTTCAACTACCGTCACAATGGACATGTCGGTGGGGTTGGAAACTATGGCTATCGCCATCATGGATGGGGTGGTTATGGCGGCTATGGAGGATACGGCTATCGCGGTTACGGAGGTTGGGGGCTCGGTTACTATCCGGGATTCTACGGTTTCGGATTTGGCCTGGGCCGATTCGGTTATGGCTGGGGTTGGGGTGGCGGGTACGGCTATGGTTATGGGGGATACGGATATGGTGGCTATGGCAACTGGGGATGTTTCGCCTATCAGCCCTATTGCAACTATCAGCCTTACGGGTATGGCTATGGATACGGGTACGGATATGGGGGATACGGTTATGGATCTGGATATGGAGGCTACGGCTACAACGGATACGGCTACGGAAGCTATGCCAGTCTTTCGCCGGGGTTGATGGGCTATGGTTATGGCGCGACCTATGCGCCTTACGGCTCATCGATGGCGATCGTTTCCTCGACTCCCGTCATGACTGATGCGTCTTCGGCTGGCATGCCTGCGGATCCCGTTCAAATCGCCAGTGTTGATCCAAAATCGGCGGTGACTTCCGCCCTGCCTACTCCTGAACAGTATGCCGCAATCGGTGAGACCGCGTTCAAGGCTCGCGACTACAAGGGAGCCGTACGAGCTTGGCGGCATGGTTTGATTGACGATCCCAACAATGGCGTGCTGGTGTTGATGCTGTCTCAAGCGCTGTTCGCGTCCGAACAGTTCAATGAATCGGCCGGAGCGACCCAGTTTGGGATGCAGCAAATCCCACAAGACAAGTGGGAGACGGTCGTCAAGAACTATCGCGAACTGTATGGCAAGATCGATGACTACACGAATCAATTGCGAGCCTTGGAAAAGGTCGCTCGTGAAAAGACTGACGATCCCTCATTGCGATTCCTATTGGGTTATCACTACGGGTTCCTGGGCTATCCCAAAGAGGCCGTGCAACAACTTGAAAAATGTGTGAGCCTGGCACCTGAAGACGAGACTGCTCAGAAGTTGCTCGACTACTTCAGCGAAAAACTACCCAAGGACCCGAATAAGAAGGTCGATCCCCCTGCTCCTGGCAAGCCGCCAGAACCGAGATCGACGACTGACAACAGCAAAGTTCCCACTCTGAATCCGACGCTGTTACCCCCCGCTCCAACGACGCCCGAACCGATCGCGATTCCGAAGGCTGCTGACGGAAACTGATTTCTCCTGCAATTGACTTGGCCCGGTTCTGGCTTCCGCTGGAACCGGGCTTTTTTCGTTATTTGGAGTCGCTCTGCTTGTCCTTTCTGAACCAAAGCCGATGCGGCCCTCGTAGTTGCAACTTCCGACGAACTTCTCATTCGGCGAGCTGAACTCTACACTGGCCGCACAAGTCGGTCGCCGCGGTGAACCACCGACAGCGACTGGTGTCAGAATCGAAACGTTTCCTCATTTTTGTGATCGCGCAAGTCCAATCATGCCTCGCTACGACGCCAAACGAATTGAGCCCAAGTGGCAAGCTTTCTGGGATCAGCATCAAACATTCGCAGTCGAGTCGTTCGATTCCACCAAGCCCAAAATGTATGTGCTGGACATGTTCCCCTACCCCTCGGGCTCGGGATTGCATGTTGGACATCCTGAAGGGTATACGGCGACTGATATCGTTTGCCGTTACAGTCGCATGCGGGGAAAGCAGGTCCTGCACCCGATGGGCTGGGATGCATTTGGCCTTCCCGCGGAAGACTACGCGATCAAGACGGGAACGCATCCTGCCACAACAACCGCGAAAAACATCGAGACCTTCAAGCGACAATTGAAGATGCTCGGTTTCAGCTACGACTGGAACCGCGAAATCGCCACCACCGATCCCGAGTACTACCGCTGGACGCAGTGGATCTTCTTGCAGCTTTTCGACACGTGGTACGACGCCGATCACACCTGGACTGGGCCGGACGGAATCACTCGCCGAGGCAAAGGCCGGCCGATTGCCGAGTTGCCAATCCCTGCTGACGTGACCGCGAATGGAACGGAAGCAGTTCGCCGTTATCAGGACAAGCATCGTTTGGCCTATCAGCACGAGGCCCCGGTGAACTGGTGCCCGGGACTCGGCACGGTGCTCGCCAACGAAGAAATCATCGACGGTAAGAGCGAACGGGGCGGCCATCCTGTCGAACGAGTGGCTTTGCGTCAGTGGTTGTTGCGAATCACCGCCTACGGCGACCGCTTGGCCGAAGAGTTGCAGCCGCTCAACTGGCCCGAATCCATCAAGCAGATGCAGCGGAATTGGATCGGCCGCAGCGAAGGAGCCGAAGTCGACTTCTACATCAACTCTTCTCTGAGCGGGGGGCGTAAGCCCCCTGGCACAACTGAGGATAACCCCAATCTCTTCACCGATTGGAAATCGGCCCGCGCCAAATCCGGCTTCCCCAAAGAACCGGGCAACGATGTCTTGCGCATTTACACGACGCGTCCGGACACACTGTTCGGTGCGACTTACATGGTTCTCGCGCCCGAACACCCTGCTGTCGACAAGCTCACAACACTCGAACAGCGAGTGGCCGTAGATGAGTATCGCCAAAAGGCCGCGTTGAAGAGCGACCTCGATCGCACCGATCTTGCCAAAGACAAGAGCGGCGTGTTCACGGGAGGCTATGCCATCAATCCTGTGAACGGTGCGAAAGTTCCCGTCTGGGTCGCCGACTACGTGCTGATCAGCTACGGAACCGGAGCGATCATGGCTGTCCCCGCGCACGATTTGCGTGACTGGGAATTCGCCGTCAAATTCAGTATCCCGATTATCCCTGTCGTCCAACCGCCAGCGGGCTACCAGCCATCCAAAGACGAGTTGGCACTCGCGGTCTCAGTGCCGGGCGATGAGGCTGGTCGATCGACGTGCCCGATGATCAGCGAAGGGACGGCGATCAATTCGAATCAATTTAACGGTTTGCCGACGCAAGAGTTCAAGTCCAAGATCACGAGTGAGCTCGCCGACGGAGGCGTTGGCCGCAAGGCAGTGAATTACCGTTTGCGAGACTGGCTTTTCTCACGCCAACGCTATTGGGGCGAACCGTTCCCCATCTGGCACGAACTTGATGCGAACGGTCAGCCAACCGGCTTGATGCGCGCGGACGCAGAAGAGTCGTTGCCGGTCCACTTGCCGGCCCTCGCCGAATTCAAGCCGACCGGAACGCCCGACCCGATGTTGTCGAAGGCACCCGCAGACTGGTTGTACAAGACGGACACTGACGGCGTCCGTTTGAAACGCGAAACGAACACGATGCCGCAATGGGCCGGCTCGTGCTGGTACTACTTGCGATTCGCGGACCCCAAGAACTCCGCACGGTTCCTTGATCCAGAAATCGAAAAGAGTTGGTTGCCGGTCGACCTGTACGTGGGCGGTGCTGAGCACGCCGTGCTCCATTTGCTCTACTCGCGTTTCTGGCATAAGGTGCTGTTCGACCGAGGTCTTGTTTCCACCTGCGAACCATTCCAGCGATTGGTGAATCAAGGGATGATCCTCGGCGAAGTTGATGAGCACGGCAAAGCCGAGAAGATGTCGAAGTCGCGCGGTAACGTCATCAACCCGGATGTCGTCGTCGATGAATTCGGTGCGGACTCGCTACGCCTCTATGAAATGTTCATGGGGCCTCTCGAAGCGGTGAAGCCCTGGAGCATGAAGGGGGTTGAAGGTGTTTCGCGATTCCTCGCCCGAGTCTGGCGAATGATTGCCGATGAAAAAGCCGAGGATGCTGTACGGCTTAATCCCGCGATCCAGGACGTGGCCCCGACAGCCGACCAGTTGCGCGTCTTGCATCACACGATCAAGCTGGTGACACGCGACATCGAATCGCTGGGCTTCAATACGGCGATTAGTCGGATGATGGAATTCGTGAACGAATTCCTGGCACTTGAGGTGCGACCACGATCTGCCATGGACCCATTCGTGTTGTTGCTCAGCCCCTTCGCACCGCATCTCGCCGAAGAGCTGTGGCAGTTGCTTGGGCATACTTCAAGCTTGGCCTACGAACCGTGGCCCAAGCACGACGAGCAATATCTGGTCGAGAACGAGATCGAGATCCCGGTGCAGATCAACGGCAAGCTTCGCGGCAAGGTGAAGATTCCGACCGGGGCTGATCAAGCCACGATGGAAGCGGCTGCCAAAGCCGAACCGACGATCGTCTCGCAGATGGAAGGCAAAACGATTGTGAAGACGATCGTCGTGCCAGGGAAGATGGTGAATTTCGTAGTGAAATAAGTGTCATAGAACAGGTGAGCCGCGCTGCGTAAGCACGCGGACTGCTTCGACGAGGAGTCCGCGTGCTAATGCAGCGCGGCTCACGTAAAACATTGTGGTTACTACCTCTTCACGGCGTTCGATCGCCGCTGCAGCTCTTCGTGGCTGAGCTGTTCTTTGTTCGTTGCAATCCACCATTGATTGCCCGAGTCGTCTTTCACCGACGCAACTCGGTCACCATAAAACATGTCTGCTGGGATTGTGGCCGAGGTCGCTCCAACCGCCAAAGCCTTCTGATAGGTCGCGTCGACGTCTGCCACGTAAACATACAGCGACGCAGGATGAACCTCACAATTCGGCGAGGCACCGCCCATCATGATCAGCGAATCGCCGATGCGAACCTCCGCGTGCCCTGTCGAACCATCCGGCCGCGTCATTCGTTCCTTCACTTCGCCATCGAAGACCGTCACCAAAAAATCGATCAGGGCCGAGGCATCGCGCACGGTGAGATAAGGGCTGACGCTATTGTAGCCAGGGGGAGCGAAGCTTTTCGACATGTTGCCTCCTTCGAATTAAGGGCCGAAACATTCGAATCAAGAAATGCGGAGTGGGCCTGTAAGCCGGGTTTTGTCGTGGACGACCATTTCTCTAGGCCGACGATTGCTCGTCGGCTCAAGCAACCTACCCGGACGAGTGACGAGACGGACAGCCCCGCGCTGTGAAATCTGTTGCCAGACTCACAGACTTCGTCCTGCTTGGTCTTGCTTCCGGTGGGGTTTACCGAGCCGAACCGGTCACCCGGTCCGCTGGTGCGCTCTTACCGCACCGTTTCACCCTTACCACGTCACCGCCTTCTTGCGAAGAACGACGACTTTTGGCGGTATACTTTCTGTGGCACTGTCCCGGTTCTTGCGAACGGTGGGCGTTACCCACCACCGTGTCCTGTGAAGCCCGGACTTTCCTCTGCAGGCCCGAACTCATTCATAGTCGAAGTTTGCGAGAATCGACTATCAACGAGTTCGGGCCTGCCGCGATCGCCCAGCCCACTCCGCGCTCAAACTGTACGGAGCGACGCTCATGCTGGAAAGCCACTTCGCCGAAGAATTCGCATCGGTGAGTGGCGATTTCAAGTCCAGGCGCGCTATAAGAACACGCTGGCTGTCGCCCAGGTGCGAACAATCCTGAAGCTCAATGGGAGATCAAAAATGGCGGACCGTCTGCGTGTCGGAATCATTGGCCGAACCGGTAAAGGAAACTATGGCCACGGTATCGACACCGTGTGGGCCAATGTTCCCGAAACCGAAGTTGTCGCGGTTGCCGATGAACATGACGCAGGTCGACGCGACGCTCAGAAACGGACGAAAGCTGCGACCGCCTATGCCAGCTATGCGGAAATGCTCGACAAAGAACATCTCGACATCGTGGCGATCGGGCCGCGCTGGATCGATCAGCATCGCGACATGGCCGTGGCGACCGCGCGTCACAACTGCCACGTCTACATGGAGAAGCCGTTCGTTCCGACGCCGGCACAAGCGGATGAAGTCATTCGCGAATGCGAGATGCGGCATATCAAGCTGGCACTCGCACATCAGACGCATTATTCGCCGACTGCCATTCTGGCCCGTCAGCTCATCCGGGAAGGACAGATTGGCGATCTGCTTGAACTGCGTGGCCGTGGCAAAGAGGATGCGCGCGGTGGTGGCGAGGATCTGTGGGTTCTGGGTTCGCACGTCTTGGATCTGATGCGGTTCTTCGCGGGAGACGCCATCGATTGTTATGCGACCGTGACGAACAAAGGAGAATCCATCGTCCCTGCAAGTCTGATCGAGGGGAATGAAGGAGTGGGGCTGTTGACAGGTGATGCGATTCACGCTCGCTATACGTTTGAAAATGGCGTTGTGGGGACCTTTGATTCTGTGCGAGGAAAAGGGATCAACCCGTCGCGGTTCGGTCTACAGATTTATGGCAGTAAAGGCATTCTCGAAATCGGCACGGGCTATCCGGCACCTGTGTGGCTGTTGAAAGATCCTGCCTGGTCGCCAGGACGCAGTGGTACGAGTTGGCAACAAGTCACATCAGCGGGTATCGGCGAACCCGAGCCGATCAAGAACGGTGGCCTGGATGCGGGCAATGTCGCCGCAGTGAAGGATCTGCTCGCGGCGATTCGAGATGATCGTCAACCTGCGTGCAGCATGTATGACGGACGAGCGATCGTGGAGATGATCACGGCCGTGTTCGCATCGGCGCGAGACAGCAAGCCCGTTAAGTTTCCGCTTGCCGAACTCGGTAATCCGCTCGCCAGAATGACTTTGCCATAGCGTCGGCATGGTTGCGTCTCGCGCGCCTGATAAGCGTTTCCCTACGGGGCGTTTTCTTGTAAGTAGCCTTCTCGCTCCGCGAGAAGAAAGCCGTTGAACGCAACGCCGTGATCGCCATGTCGGTCAGCTGTTTGAGGGAGCGCGAATTCGCGGTTGGCACACTTCTCGACGGAGCGAGAAGGCGACTTATTTTGAAACCCAATCAGGTACAGTCCCGATGGACTCAAAATAATCCTTCCGCAGGGTGCCGAACAGCTTATCCCAGACGAGCGTATAGAAGCCGTAATTGCACTTCAGGTCTTGATGGTGGCGAGCATGAAACGAGCTGCCGCCGATATAACGCAGGACTGGAACTCGCCCCCACCATTTGGGAAAGGGCTCGACTCCCAGGTGGCCCATTGTTCCGAACAGCACATTCAGCATCAGGTAGATCGACATCCCCATCCACGACGCGTTGTAGAGCGAGATCACGATTAGCCACAGTGATCCGAACGCGAGGTTTTCGAGCGGATTCAAGATGAACAGCGTCAACGGCCTGGGGCGATCAAAGTCATGATGTAGTCGATGCAGCCACGAGTAAAACATCGGATGGTGAGCCAGTCGGTGCAGGAAGTACATCGCCAGAT
>DASYEA010001178.1:0-8228 GCA_036499265.1 Schlesneria sp.
GGACTCGTCGGCAGTTGGCGTGGAATCGGGCAGGTCAAACGTGGATCGTCACAAGGGGCATGGCAGGAGAAAGCCGAGTTCGTCTGGGAGCTGAAACCCAAGAGCACCGGGATTCGAATCAATGTCGAAGATGGCAAGGAATGGAAGTCGGCCCTGCTGAATTTCGATGATGCCACCAAGCAACTCACACTCACGGCCAAGCGACTCGACGATTCAACGCGAACGTATCACGGCAAGTTTGAAGACAAGCGTCTCGTGATGGAAGGCATCGACGACAAGAAAGAGGTCCATCGACTGACGCTTACGATCTTGAACGAGAATCGTCTGTTGATCCTGTATGAGAAGCGGCCTGAACAACAGTCCTTTTTCACCCGGACAGGTGAAGTCGGATATCAGCGGCAGGGAACGAAGATCGCCGCTGTCGGCGGGACGGGTCCGGTCTGCGTGGTGACTGGCGGAGCCGGAACGATCCCCGTCATGCACAAAGGAAAGACGTACTACGTCTGCTGCACCGGCTGTCGCGATGCCTTCAACGATGATCCTGAAGGAACCATTGCCGCCTATGAAAAGCAGAAGGCCGAATCGAAATAGGTAGTGATTTCTTACTGACCATCGGCGACGTACGTTCGTTTGCATTTGGGTTGAACGCCATGGGCTTGCTGTCGGGAGGTGGCCCTCGTTTCGCGGGATGGATTTCCAACAGTTCTACCCCGACATCCTTCGAGGCGTGCGATGAACGGTGAATGCAAGATGCAGAGAAGGTGACGGGTTGGAAACATTGGAAACCCGTCACGCTTCGCAGCGCGGGATAAGCCAAGTTGGAATACGCTGTTTCGAAGATCTTGCGTCGAGATCTCGTCATGTCGAGATGCCCCGCGTCGAGTCGATGCTGATGTTGAACGTCGATCAGGGCTGACCGCGAAGCAGAGCTTCGAAGACCGGCGTTCCCAAGCTGGAGCTTGGGAACGAGATTAAATAGGATGGCTGCGATTCCGAATTCGACCAGTTCGGTGACGCTTCATCATCCGCTGGCTATAATCTTGGCCCCTGCCCGCTCAATCGGCCGTGATGTTCGGCCGTGAAGATTCACTCTTGTTCTCGATTGGAATCGTTCATGCCCAGTTGTGTTCTCGCGTACTCAGGCGGTCTGGATACGTCGGTTATTCTTGGTTGGTTGCAGGACGAAGGTTACGACGTTCACTGCGTTTACGTTGATCTCGGCCAACCTTGCGAAGACCGCGAAGCGATCCTGAATAAGGCTCATGTCTGCGGAGCCAAGTCGGCCCGGATCGTCGATGTGCAGGAAGAACTCTGCCGCGACTTTGCCTTCCCCGTCATGCAATGGCAGGCCCGCTATGAGGGCGTCTATCTGCTCGGGACATCGATCGCGCGCCCGTTGATCTCGAAGATCTGCCTGCAGGTCGCTCGTGAAGTCGGTGCCGATGCGTATGCTCATGGAGCGACCGGCAAAGGGAACGATCAATGTCGCTTCCAGCTTGCCGCAGAAGCACTCGAACCGGGCGTGAAGATCATCGCCCCGTGGCGAATCGAGCGCTACCGCACACTGTTCCCTGGCCGGACCGAGATGATCGCCTACTGCGCCGAAAAGAATATTCCGGTCAAGGCATCCGTTTCGAAGCCCTACAGCTCGGATGAGAACTGCCTGCACATCAGCTACGAGGCGGGTGTACTGGAAGATCCCCAAGTGACAGGCGTCGACGTTCCTGACTTCGGAATGGGGGTCTCGCCACAGCAGGCTCCCGATCAGATCGAACATGTCTCAATCGGGTTCGAGAGCGGTGTTCCGACCACCCTCAACGGTCGCGCTGTCAGCCCGCTGTCGATGGTCTTGGAACTGAACAAGATTGGTGGCCGCAATGCAATCGGTCGCCTGGACATGATCGAAAACCGGTTCGTCGGTATGAAGAGCCGCGGCGTCTACGAAGCTCCGGGTATGACGCTGCTTTACGAAGCTCATCGCTATGTCGAACAACTGACGCTTGATCGCGACTTGCTGCACCTGCGAGATCGCCTGTC
This sequence comes from Schlesneria sp., assembly GCA_036499265.1. Lineage (GTDB taxonomy): Bacteria > Planctomycetota > Planctomycetia > Planctomycetales > Planctomycetaceae > Schlesneria. The sequence goes on from DASYEA010001178.1 coordinate 2,038, forward strand.
ACCGGAAATTGCCGAGATGGTTTATTACGGCCACTGGTACTGTGCCAAGATGGATGCCTTGATGGCGTTCAACAAGCAGACACAATCCGTCGTCACCGGCGAGATCAAGCTGGGTCTGTACAAGGGCAACATCATCGTCTGCAGCCGCACCAGCCCCAACAGCCTGTACGACGACAAGATCGCCAGTATGGAAGCGGGCGGTTCGTACAATCAGACCGATGCAGAAGGCTTCCTGCGAATCATGGGTCTTCCCGGCCGAGTTCAGGGTCGCGTTCGACCACGCGGTTACTAGAGATCATGTTGAAATGAAAGAGGCGGAGCATTGTGCTCCGCCTCTTTACATTTAACGTTATTCCAATCCGAGCTCTTTCACGATGAAGTCGACAGCAGGTTTCGGATCGTCCAGACCGTGGGGGTGATGCTTCAGGCCTGGCTTCACGATGACGTGAATCTTGCCTCCGAGCTTTTCGTAGCGTTCCTTCAAGATCACCGTGTTCTCTGCGTAAGGAACGACTTCATCAGCATCGCCGCAGATGTGCAGCAACGGCACTTTAGCTTTTGCCAGTGGGGCCAGATTGTCGATCGGGTTCTTATCGTAAGCGAGCGCCTCGGCCTCGTTTTTGAAGCCGTAATCCTGAATCAACTTCTGCCAGTCGCCAGCGCTACCGGGCCCCTTGCCCTTGCCGCCGGGCCAACTCTTGAAGTCGAGGACGGGATTGTCCGCGAGGATGACGCCGACTTGATCAGGATGCGCGGCGCCCCAGTTGTAGACGTACAGTCCACCGCGACTCAGTCCTTCTAGCACCGGCTTTTTGGAGAAGCCATGCTTGTCAGTCAGCACTTTGTAGAACTCGTCGAAGTGTTTCATCGCGCTGGGGCAGCCGAACGTATTGCCGACATTCATGTACACGAGGTGAAACCCCTTCTTGACCAGAGCCAAGTCAATTTCGGGACGATGATCGAAGAACTCGGCTCGCCAGATCCACGGCACCCCTTTTTCCGTCATCGCCGGAGAGACGACCAAGCACTTCTGGCCATCCACTTCGAAGTCATGCCGAACGAAGCCGTGATAATCGCTCTGCGGACCCGGGAATACCGGCTTCTCGTCGGCACTTAACAGGCTGCTCATCAAAGTAACGGCCGAGAACAAGACCAATCGCGTCACATGGTAAGACTTCATTGATGACCTTTGATCAGGCTGATATCCAGTTGTGAATCCAAGCGGGCGCATACTATCCGTTGACGTGAAGTGACTCAATCGCGGGCCACTGATCGTTGAATGGTATCAAAGGGATTCGCTCACTAGACTAAAGTCGGTATTGCATCTGTCGTGAGAACCACCATGAAATTCTGGACGTGCGTCGTGCTGGTCCTCGGGGCCGGTTTCCCCTTGTCGGCCGCTGAACCTTCGGCTACCCGGAAGCCGAATATCGTCTTCATTCTGGCGGATGACCTGGGATACTCGGATCTGGGCTGTTATGGCAGCGAAATTGAAACTCCGAATCTCGATGCATTGGCGGCGAACGGCCTGCGATTTACGCAGTTCTATAACACTGCCCGCTGCTGGCCTTCGCGTGCCGCATTGATGACGGGGTACTACGCTCAGCAGGTGAATCGAGATCCCCAGGGGCCGCGTCCCAAGTGGGCGGCTCTACTTCCCGAATTGCTTAAGGGAGCAGGATACAAGTCGTATCACTCGGGGAAGTGGCACATTGATGGCAAGATCTTGGATGCCGGTTTTTCTCGGTCCTACCACACGACAGACCACGATCGATACTTCTCACCCAAGCACCATCAACTTGATGATCAGCCTTTGCCTCCACCTGCCGAGGGCGAACGCTACTATGCGACGACTGCCACGGCTCAACGAGCGTTGCAGTGGTTGAGTGAGCATGAATCGGACCACAAAGAGCAGCCGTTCTTCTTGTACTTGGCGTTCATTGCACCGCACTTTCCATTGCAGGCGTTACCCGAGGACATCGAGAAATACAAAGACCGCTACCAAGCTGGGTGGGATGCGATTCGGGCGAAGCGATGGGCTCGGATGCAGCAGATGGAGTTAGCCTTTGGTAATCTTTCCGCACCCGAGCCAATGATCGCTCCGAGTTGGAACCTCAGCGAGCAGGAGTTGCAAAAGCGGATTGGCACCGGTGAATCGGGGCATGCTGTACCGTGGACGGATCTCTCGGCTGAACAGCAGAAGTTTCAAGCCCAGAAGATGGCTGTTCACGCGGCAATGATCGACCGGATGGATCAGGAAATTGGCCGTGTGTTCGAGAAGCTTAAGGCGATGAACGCGTGGGACGACACCCTGATTTTCTTCGCCTCGGATAATGGTGCCAGTGCCGAACAGATCATTCGCGGTGATGGGCATCAGCCGGGGTCGACTCCAGGCTCAGCGGAAAGCTATCTTGGGCTCGGTCCGGGCTGGTCAACCGTCTCAAATACACCATTTCGCAGACACAAGTCATGGAATCATGAGGGCGGCGTGTCGACCCCCCTCATTGCTCACTGGCCGCGTCGCATTCCATCGCCCAACGCCTTCGTGGACGCTCCGGGCCATCTGGTTGATATCGCTCCGACTCTCTTGGAAATTGCTGGTGTCACGCCTCCAGCCAAATGGAACGAGGAGCCTCGACCTCCACTGCCAGGGCGGAAACTGGTGTGGTTGTTGGACGCGGCTGATTCGAACTCCGAATTGCCGACGAAAGTGCAACAGATTCCCGGCATGGTTCGCAGGCCCGGGCTGGGCCTCCCTCGCTCGCATTTTGGAGTCACGGGGGAAACGCAGAAGCCCATTTTCTTCAAGCACATCGAGAACCGCGGCCTGCGCGTCAATAACTGGAAGATCGTTGCTGCCGGAAAGAACGCGCCTTGGGAGCTATACGATCTTACTACCGATCGTGCGGAATCCAAGAATCTGGCGAGTGAGTATCCCGGGACCCTCGAAGAGTTAGTGAAGATCTGGAATGCTCTCGATGCGGAGTATGCTCAACAAGGGGCGACCGCAAAAACAACTGCGAAATAGCGAATTCGACTCACACTGATCGACTTATCACTTCTGGACCCACTCACAATGACTCGACTGAAACTGACCGGACTGGTTGCCGCAACTCACACTCCATTTCACGATGATGGATCGCTGAACCTCGACATCGTGGCCAAACAGGCAGAGCACCTGCAGCGGAATGGCATCAATACGGCTTTCATTGGTGGCAGTACGGGCGAAAGTCATTCGTTGAATGTGGATGAACGCCGACAGCTCACGACACGCTGGATGGAAGTGACTGCCGGAACCGACATGAAAGTCATTGTTCATGTCGGGTCGAACTGTCTGGTCGATGCCGCGGCACTCGCCAAGCATGCTCAGCAATCGAAGGCCTGTGCGGTGGCCGCCTTATCACCGTCGTACTTCAAGCCGCGATCCGTTGAAGTTCTCGTTGACTGTGCCGCGCAAGTGGCGTCGGCAGCACCAGACACACCGTTCTATTTTTACGACATTCCAGTGCTGACGGGCGTCAGTCTGCCGATGCCTGAGTTCCTAGATTTGGGTCGGAAGGCGATCCCGAACCTGGCAGGATTGAAGTTCACCAACCCCGATCTGATGGCCTTCCAGTTTTGCCTGCGAGCCGGTGACGGATCGTTTGACGTGCCTTGGGGCTGCGACGAGTTCCTGTTGGCGGCGGTGGCCCTTGGTGCAACAGGTGCCGTGGGCAGCACCTATAATTTTGCGGCACCGATCTATCACCGAGTCCTCAAAGCCTTCGCCGCTGGTGACCTGGACACGGCACGCAGTGAGCAATTCCGAGCTGTGCAGATGATCCAAATCATTGTGCGCTATGGGTTCATCGGCTCGACGAAGGCGATCATGAAGATGCTGGGGGTTGACGTTGGTCCCGGTCGATTGCCAAATCCAAAGATGTCGGCGGAGGCGACGAAGTCCTTGCACGCCGACCTGGAAAAGATCGGCTTCTTCGGCTGGATTTAGCGACGTGAGAGAGCGCGTGTAGGGTGTGTGAAGTCTTCGAAACACACCATCGATGGTCGAATCACGTTCGTGGCACGTTTCGAAGACCGCACGCAACATACAGAGGATCACCGGATGTCTCAACGAGTGCTTGCTGTCGTGACTTTTCTGGCCATCGTGGTGAGTCCTCGCTGGCCTCTGATTGCGGCAGAGCCAGACTCGACCGGGTTGTTCGCCAGAAAGAATCTGGTGGCCTGGTGTATAGTTCCGTTTGACTCCAAGAAGCGCGGGCCGGAAGAGCGCGCGGCGATGCTTGAGAAATTGGGCTTCACGCACTTTGCCTACGACTATCGAGCCGAGCATATCCCGACGTTCGATGCAGAGATCGAAGCGCTGAAGCGGCATCACGTGGAATTGTCGGCGTGGTGGTTCCCGGGATCGTTGAATGATGAAGCCAAAATGACGCTGGCGGTCTTCGCCAAGCACAAAGTCACGCCGCAACTTTGGGTCACCGGCGGAGGTGGTCCGACCCAGGATGAAGCCGACCAGCGGGCTCGCGTGGTCGCGGAAGCGGCACGAATCCGCCCGATCGCAGAAGCGGCGGCTGCCGTAGGGTGCAAGGTAGCCCTCTACAATCATGGTGGTTGGTTCGGTGAACCCGAGAATCAAATCGCGATCATTCAAGAATTGAAGTTCGATAATGTCGGGATCGTCTACAACCTGCATCACGGCCACGATCACCTCAGTCGGTTCCCGGAACTGCTTCAAAAGATGAAGTCGTACCTCTACACGTTGAACCTGAATGGCATGGTCGAGGACGGCGAACGTAAGGGGCAAAAGATCCTGCAACTGGGTGAAGGAACCCTGGACCTGAAGCTACTGAAAACGATCCGTGACAGTGGATACACTGGTCCGATTGGAATCCTGGGGCACACGCAGGATGATGCTGAAGAGCGCCTGCAGGATAACCTGGACGGGCTGGATTGGCTGTTGCCGCAACTGAACGGACAACCGGCAGGATCGAAGCCAAAGATGCGGACGCCGATTCCGCGAGCTATCGCAGCAACGCCAGCCCCAGCGGCTACAATCAAACCGCTTGTCGACGGAAAGTTTGGGCAGGCCCTCGACGGCCGGACTGGCGGGGCATTCGTTGCCGGCCGGGACGAGTTCCACCAGTTTCCAATCACCGTCGAGTGCTGGACGAAACTGACTGACAAATCCAACTACAACATTCTGGTCGCAAACGAACTGAAATCGTCGGGAACGCACTGGGAACTGTTCTCGATGGCGGGCAACGGCAACGTGACCGCATATGTCCCGGGCTTCGCGCCGGATCACTGCAATTCGAATGCAATGATCTGCGACGGGCAGTGGCATCATGTCGCAATTATTGTCGAGCCAGCTCGCATACGTCTGTATGTCGATGGCAAGCAAGCGGCTGATCAAATTCACAAGCGAACCGACAAGGCGACTGAGCCTGGCGGATTGGCTTTGGCGAGTCTCGTTGACCGAGCGATTGGTTGCAGCGGGCTGATTGATGAGGTCCGGATCTCGAAGGGAATCAGGCCTGTCACGTCGATACCTGACAGGCCGTATGTGATCGATGACTCGACGATCGCCCTGTGGCACCTCGATGAACTTGTCGAGCAAAAGCGATTCGAAGACGCCAGTCCGAGGAAGAGCCCGGCAGTTCTCGGACAGGCGGATACCGGGAAGCCCACGCCTCCGAAGGGACCATCGCAATCAAGCAAGATCGAAGGACACTGGGGCGAGGACGCAGTCGGGTTTCGCTGGACTGAAGCGGACTCTCGCGATGATCGGTTTGGCCAAGTCGACTTTGGCACCTTCTTCAGTGGATCGATTACTGGTGCGGGAGGGCCGGTCTACAAGGGGATTGTTATACGCATCGGCGATCAACGCGAGGCGTCAGTCTGCTACGACACGGAGTTGCTGCGAGTGGCCGCGGGCTGGAATGGTTTTCTGAAGTTCGACTCCGCCCGGTTCGGCATCATTGTCCCTCCGCGAGTGGATGGCGAGACCACCTTTTCGACGCAGCGCTTTCCCGGCGTTTCGCTGCAGGATCAGTTCCCGAATTATCGCGAGGCGCATCCGTATGGACCGCTTTCGAAAGACGTGGCTCATTATGAAGGACTGTATCGGCACGGGCCACGCGCGGTGATCAAGTACACAGTGGGGCCAAACAAGCAGGGGCCGGATTCACTCG
>DASYEA010001179.1:0-3105 GCA_036499265.1 Schlesneria sp.
TTGCTACTCCCAGATGCCAGTTCGACAAGTCCGGTGATTGTCGAAGTCAATCCTCGATTGACGACTTCATACATTGGTTATCGAAAACTCTGTCGCAATAACATCGCCGAGCGAATGCTGCCGACCTCTGTCAGTAGGTCGTTGCCGCCGCTCGAGTGGAATTTAGGCTCGGTCACTTTTGACGCAACGGGCGGCTGCCGAATCATATAGGCTGAGGGCCATCCAGTTGACGAGGAGCCGCGACAACCGCCAACTCTCGTCGTCGACGTTTCAGATGCGGATTCGTCTCGTCTTCGCGCTGTTCGCGGCGGACTTCTTCGACAGTCATCAACAATCGACGTTCTGCCTGCCAGAATTGATAGCCATAGTCAGCGATTGCCAGTACGACCAGCGACAACGATAGAACGACGGCCAACTCTCCAATCAACGTCGTCGCGATGGAGTAGATCATTGTAGGTGAACCGGTCACCAGCGGATCGGCTGAGATGAGGCGCACTCGCGCATAACACAACAGGACGCTGAATAGAGCCACCAGCTTAATGATAGACAAGATCAGTCCGATCCACGTCGACATCGACCACCATCGGCCGAATCCGCGAGCCATGTCGAGTCTCTCTAGCTGGGGAAGTACCGACATCGGCACCCATAAGAAGCCAGTCTGCACCAGGCTGGCCGCCGCTGCTGCTGCCGCGCTGACAAACAGAATTGGGAGTACGACAGTACCGAGACGCGTCGCAAGTTGAAGGACGTTCTCGGCGACTAAATGCTCATTGATTGATGCGGGCGGTTGCGACGACAAGGCGGAACGCATCATGCCCGCCAGTTCGCTTCCCAATCCAGGCCCAAACCACCAAATCCCAAGAGAAGCGAATAGCAATACGAGCGCGCTGACTAGGTCAGAACTGCGAGCCACTTCGCCTCGCGCGCGAGCTTCACGACGTCGACGCTCGGTCGGTCGGTGCGTTCGCTCTCCGGTGTCATCGGTGGACATTCTTAACTCTCACACCGCCATGTCTCGACATCAATCTTGAGCTGAGCGCGAATCGATCTTGCCCGCCGCCATCTCAAAGGTTTCTTGAACCGAAGACATCACTGCTTCTTGAATCCCGGGCAAAGTCGCAGCCAGGACCAACATTGAAGCTGCTGCACGAACGACAAACGCGATCGAGGCCAGTTCCCATTTCGACGATCGTCGGATCCAACTTAATGTGAGGTCGAGCAATGACATCGCCACAACGAACGGCACAGCAATCCGTAATCCCAGGATCAATGACTGTTGTGTCATCGCAATTAGTAGCTCGGAAATGGAATTCGGCAGTCTGTTCAAGCTGACTGGGATCACGTGAAACGAGTCGATGGTCAGACGAACGAGATGCAAGTAACCATTCATCGGTCGCATAGTCAGAATCACAGCAATACCGAAGAGGCCTACTAGCTTTCCCGACACCGAGTCACCTGATGAAAGGTCCGGATTCAGGACCTGTCCCATTCCAAGTCCGCTATGCCGATCAATCCATTCGCCGGCGAACCTCAGGCCAGACAAGAAAATTGCGATTGAGAGTGCCAGCGACAATCCAACTGCAGCATTACAAACCAATCCCGCAACCAAGTCGGTTGATGACCAGTCTTCGCCGATCGCAGAAAAGGCTGTGTGATCGAGAGGGCGGATCTCATCTTGTTCCTGGTGCGAGACTGCTTGTATCGATCGATCTTCACGAGAAGTGAGTTCGATTCCTGGCGCAACAATGAGCGTGAGCAGCACTACCAGGCCGATGCGGATGGGCCACGGAACCATCCCACGTTCAATCAACGGCCAAGCCAGGAAAAAGCCAGTCCACCGTGCGGCCACCATCAAAAAGACAGCAGCCCGCGCGAGACCTTCGCCCGTCGCCACCTGCAGAAGCTCGCGGGGGATGTTTCCAAACAAGGATTGAAAGAGCAGGTCCATTGCAATGCCTTGTGATGCGTGCCGGTCAGATGGTGCCCGGGATCCCGCGGATCAGATCAACGGCGTATTCAGACAACAATCCCAATCCCCATGGCATCAACAGCAACACAACGACAACCAGGGCAATCAGCCGAGGGACAAACGTGAGCGATTGGTCTTGCACTTGGGTCAGTCCCTGCAGCAGTCCCATCACCAGTCCAACTGCCAGCGCGACCAGCAAGACTGGGCCACTGATCATCATTGCCAGCATCGCGGCGTTGCGGCAGAGGTCGATAGCGGTATCTGGAGTCATGCGAGTCGCACACTTTCCAGCAACATGCCGATCGTCAGGAACCAGCCATCGATCAGCACGAACAACAGCAACTTGAATGGAAGCGAAACCATAGAAGGTGGCAGCATATTCAAACCGAGGCTGGTCAAGATCGAAGCCACCACCAGATCGATCACTAGAAACGGAAGGAAGATCTGGAAGCCAATCAGAAACGCAACTTTGAGCTCGCTCAGCAGGTAAGCGGGGGCGAGGACATTCAGCCCGATATCGTCGTAGCTCTTGGGCTCATTCCAATCGCTTGCCGCTTGTGACGTCGTTTCAGACCGCTGATAGTCGATCAACATCCAGACGGCATCCGCGTTTCCCGCCTGATCGATTTGCCTCGCCATGAAGTCGCGCAAAGGGGCCACTGTCTTCTGGAAGGCAGTGGCCTCGTCTAATGGTTGAACGCCTGCGACTGGATTGGTGTAAGGACGAATTCCATCGTCGTAGGCTCGCTGCCAAACTGGCGACATGACCAGGAACGTCAGAAACATTGCGAGTGCCGTCGAGATCTGCCCTGGCAACGCTTGTGATGTGCCGAGTGCCTGTCGTAGCAGGCCCAGCACGATGCTGAAGCGAACGAAGCACGTTGTCATCATCAGAATCGACGGAACCAGACCCAAGATCGTCATGGCGACAAGGACTCGTAGCGATGTTCCGACGGTCGCTGGATCGATATGCGGTAGAACTTCAGAAACCTGTGCCTGGGCTGCGGCATCAATGACCTTAGCAGCATCGTCTAGGCGACCGGGAGCGAGTTGCCTCATCTCTCGGTTTTGCTGCGGCGCTTGAACAGATACTGGATTGTGTCGAGTCTGACGCTCGTCTTGTGCTGTTGCACTTT
>DASYEA010001180.1:0-1889 GCA_036499265.1 Schlesneria sp.
GGCCGCCGTTCAGAAAGGTGCCGTTGCTGGATCCAAGATCGCGGACGCGGCACTGCGTCCCGTCGCATTCCACGGCAAAATGCTGGCCGGAAAGATAAGAGTCTTCGCCGATGGCGTAGTCGGATTTAGCTGTGCGACCGAAGCGAATGATGGAGCCTGCGCGCACCTCTATCTTTCGACCTGCGATGGGTCCCGCGACCGCCTCCAGAACGACTAGCATCTACTCGCGCACGCCTCCGATACTAACCTCCAATCATAACCGTCACGGCGGACGATACGATCGTGCCGCCGTGCGCCGTGATATCACCCAAGCGGGCCGCAGGCTGGAACCCGATCATCACGCTGGTGGATCCCATCGCGATTACGTCCGGCGGTCCCACACACAAGCACATGTCCCCCACCCGCGCGGCCGGCAGGAACTCAATCAGAACAGTCGGGCAGCACGGCGGAAGAATCGGGCCGCCGACGTGCGGAATCGGCGGAACGCCGGGTGTCACCATCGGGCATACGTGCATGTCGGTCATTCTTGCGGCTAGCATTTAACCTCCCTATTCGGTTCGCAGGTCACCGCGTCACAGCCGGTTCAACGGTGGACCTGAGGACGCAGGAATGTTGGAAGTAATCGTCCAAGGGTTGCTCACCCCTGACGCGGCTTGCAACTATCTGTTTTGTGGCGACCCGAGCGTAGACACGAGGCGAGAGGCTTTTGTCAGCAAGTTTCTCAACCAGTTCTGGCAGTGTTAATTCGAACGTGAAGCCCCCGCCCGGGGGAACTCTGCTCATCGACGGTATCATGTAGTGCTCTCTGTGTTGGCTGTACACTTCCTCGAAATAACCAAACCAAATAGTCAAGACTCCAGAACCCTGGTCGGGTCTGAAGGCAGGTTCCGGCTGGGCCGGAAACCATAGGGGCAAACTTGATCCGTTTTTAAAGTAGACGCGGGCGCGAGAGTGTTGCGAGTCAATTTCGACATTCACGCTACTATCTCGCTCAATTTGACCGCATTCGGTTGGCATGTTCTGTTCTCCTGTAACCCTGATCTGATTGGTCGTTCGGCCGACCCAAGGCAGTGTTGCGCTCGCCAGCAGCAGCGTTACACTACTCTCAATGAGGCACGACGTCCAAGTCATTTTTCCGGTTTCATCCCCATTTCCTCCCGGATGGGATTGGTCTCGGTGCGCACATTCTTTTCGGCGTTTGCCCCACCGCTGGTTTGGTCTGGATCCTTGTCGTTTAGTAATTTAGCGTGCCCCATCTCGTGAAGCAATAGACCTTCGGGCTTTTCTTTGGCAGTGCTCCCGTCTGTCGCGTTGTAGTCGATAAGATTCGTTGGGTCCACGAAGACTTCATTGTCTCCACTCTTGCTTTCGGTTGGTCGCAATGTCAGTCCGCCGCCGGTGTCTTTCAGTTGAACCACCGTACCATCCTTTTTCTCTGCACTTTTCGCGACAAATAGGTGCGTCTTCGTTGGTCCTTTCTCTAGAGCTTCGATGAATGCTTTCCCCTTTGGTCCCGACTTGCGGATTTTCTCGACAAGGTCGCTCAAAGTCTTCTTGTCCGCGGCGGATCCTTCGAGGACAATTCCGTCTGCTCGGCCTAAGGCGCTGCCACTTGGGGCCGCAGATGCTCCCGCTGAGCTGGCCGCGCCGGCCGCCGAAGGTGAGTCCCAATCCTTGCTATACGTGACCTCGCTGCCCGCAACGGCCTTGTCCGCCTCAATCGCCGCTCCCGGCGCGATGGGCGATTCCAGCATTCCCGGTATACCCGGAATCGATGCGCCGCCGCTGTTGATGTTCACCAACGGCATGCCGTTGATGAAGATTCCCGCCGGCAGGATGGTGATGAAGTTACCGCCGACCATCAGGCAAATCGACATTTGACCTTCCAG
>DASYEA010001181.1:0-5695 GCA_036499265.1 Schlesneria sp.
CGCGACGGGACTGCAGCATGCTTTCGAGCATGGAATCGTGCATCGGGATATCAAGCCCGCGAATATCGTGCAGGAATCAGAGACAGTCAAGATTCTCGATTTGGGACTGGCTCGACAGATCGAAGATTCCTCGGGACTGACTGAAGAGGGATCGGGAATGGGAACGCCCGACTATATGAGCCCCGAGCAGTTTAGTGATGCGCGCCGGGCCGACATTCGCTCCGACCTCTATTCGCTCGGTTGCACCTGGTACCACCTGTTGGCGGGCAAGCCTCCCTTTGATGGCGGCAACGCTGTGTCCAAAGGGATTGCTCACATGCAACAATCGCCGACATCCATCCAAGTACTCGTTCCCACCGTTCCGGTTGAGATCGCCGCCATCATCGAAAAGCTGATGGCTAAAAAACCCGCTGAGCGATATCAGACACCGAAGGCTCTGTTGGCAGATGTCAGCAAACTTGTGATTGAAGATCCGGACGCGACAGGTGTCTGGAATCCCAATAAAGCAGCGGTGCCGCTGGAAGTCGCTCCTGAAGAACCCATCTCAATTGGAACTCCCCAAGCGCTCGCGGAGGCAGATTCAGAGACGCTGATCACTGTCCCCCACACGACGGTACCGGCGTTCTTATTGCACTTGGTACCGGTCATGGCCGCACTGGTGTTGGGGGGAGCTTATTTTGCAATCCGGGCACTTGTGCAGCGCGATGCGGAAGTGATTCCAGTCGTCATGGATGTCCCCCCTCGATCAGATGCTCTCGCGGCCAGAGTTGAACCACCTCCAAATGCCGAGATCGAACCGGCGCCGGCAGAACAACAGAAAGCTGACCCTGTCGACAAGGTTGATATCAACGATGTTCCCAAAGAGGCCGTCGTACTCGAGCCAGTGGTGAAACCCGTCGCGGAAGCCGTTGAAAAAATGGACCCTGCCCCCGTCCAGGTAGACGCGAATCCAGCACCCATGCTTGAAGCCCCCCGCGCCCCAAAAACCTGGGACGTCACGTCGGGGCCAGAACTGCACGCGGCCATCGAACAAGCCGCAACGGGGGACACGATCAATCTCGAGACCACTCGCAGCATCGAAGTCCGGGCGCTGACAGTCGATTCCAAGCGACTCACATTGAGATGCACCAAAAGCCCCAAGCATTGTCTGCTGGAGTTCGTCGCGTCGAACGACAACTCCGGTCGGGAAGGATTGGTGATCACCAAGAATGCCGAACTGATTCTGGAGAATGTCGACCTGTACCTGGATGTCTCGAGCCGCACCGCCACGGATGCCGAACTGACTTGGTTCCAACTGAATCATTCCAACCTTCGGTTGATCAACTGCAGTGTGACCGTCGAACGTGGCACTTCCGAAGGCCGAACGCCGGTCGTGTTTGCCACCGTCAAAGGAGAACGCCCGTGGAATCCAGAGGCTCAAGGTGAACCCCCTGTTCCGCTGCAGGTCTCGTTTCATAAATGCTTCGTGCGAGGTGCCCACACGGTCGCCATGATCAACAGTCGACAAGCACAGGTTACGTTCGATGAATCGATCATCTGTGGCCCGCGCGAGCTGGTGCATGCGTTTCATACGGCCCCCCTGGAGTTCGCGCATCAGAAAGTCTCTGTCGAAGTCGGTAGTTGCACGTTGGATCTCGGCGGCCCCGTGTTCCGCATCGACAGTCGCCCCTTTGCTCTGAAACCCGTCGTGATGGATCTGGCACTGCGTAAGTCATGGATTCTCAGCCCCAGAATCGGGTCAGACCTGCCGCCGCAAGTGTTCTGGGAAAGTCCCGTCACCGACCAGGTCGTCAGCAGCGCTCTGCACTGGACCGGCGACGCGAACATCTATTATCAACGCGCGGATGGACTGGTCACGAAAACACCTGCCGGGCCGATCGCAGTGCTGGTCAAGATTCCTGATGACTGGAGCCTGCAGTCGTTGGGTGCTGAAACCAATTGGCGTGTCTTTCGAACTCCGCTGAAACTCCCCCGCGGACCATGGCATCAGCGCCTGCCGGATGACTATCGATTTGCGAAAGAAGGGGGCGCCGATCCCATGCGGGTTCCCCGCCCTCCGCGACGCCCGACACAACGGTAGCGGTCCACTGGTCGGTGATTTTTTGCGACTCCGGAAGTAGGAAACCAGCATGGACGACGAGAGCGGTGATCGACCCCGGAAAAAGTCGCGATCAAAGTCAAGCACCGGTCGCCAGGCGAAGAAAAAGCGATCGATTCCGTGGTATCGTCACCTCAGCATCCTGATCACCACAGGCGTCTGCATAGTATTCGCCGTGCTGATTGCCGGCACGGTCGTGGTCCGCAAAGTTATTCTGACAGCGCGTCCACCGGTAGAGGATGTCACGACATCTCCCAACTTTGAGCCAACGCCGACTGTACAACCAGTTCCCGCTGTCACAGCCGAACCCATTGCTACCAAAGTTGAAGAGCCAAAAGAAGCTGTTGTCACCCCTGTCGTACAACCCGTCCCCGCAGCAGAAAAGCCCGGGGCGAAGCTCGCCAAGATGCTGTTGGTGGGTACGGGCAAAGACACGTTCCCGACGATCTCAGAAGCCATCAAAGCCGCGACCCCTGGCGACATCATCGAGGTCCGAACAAATGGCCCACTGCTAGAGCCCGGTGCTGAGCTGAAGCCTAAAGCACGCATCAAAGGCGTTCCCATCACGATCCGCAAGGGAGATGGGTTTGATCCCGTGATACGCCTGAACAGTAGCCTCATTCAGTCGAAGAATGTCGATCTGGTTGTCACTGGAATGCATTTCGTCAGTAACCGCGCCGCATCTGTCTGCTCGATGGAAGATGGCGATTTGTCCATGACAGACTGTACGTTATATTGCTTGCAGAATGGCCCGCTTCGCGCCGTTAATCATTTTGGATCGGCGGTGAGTAAGGAGCAATTCCAAATCTCATTCGAGCGGTGCTTTCTGCGAGAGAGCACGTTTGGCACACTCATGCGCCCTCGGCTCGCTTTTCATGCGACAAACTGCGGCAAAATCGGCATGCTGGGAGGTAGTTTGATCATGTGCGAATTGGGAGATCAGAACCTCGTCTCGGTTAATCGATGCACGTTTATCAATAGTTGGGTGATGTCAGCCACGGTGCGAGATCAACGGCAGTGGGATGCACCACCATTCACTTGTCGCATCAATCAGTCGATACTAGGGCATTTACTGGTCCCGCCACGCGCAGTCCACATGGGTAACTCCCCTTTATTTCAGCCACGAAATGCCAACGAAGCACTCGTTGGCGTGAATAAGCTATTTACTCTCGAAGGCAGCGACAGCGTGCGACAACTCGTGAACGCTGCGGATTCGCCAATTCTTCCAGAATCATGGATTGGCATTGGAGGATTGTATCTCGGAGTTCCCAGTGCCCCGAACATCCCTGCGATGGACAGAACGATGAAATTCGGTGAGGGCCTCGAACGTGTGCGGCAACTCACCATTCAACCGGGGAAGTATTACGAAGCGCAGGCACTGATCCAGACGTTACTGCCGGATCAACTTGCCGTGACATCGACCGGCCCGTTGGCAGAATTGCGCGACAGTGGCATCGAAGTCGGTTGCGATATCTCACAGTTGCCGGTCCCACCACCGACAACGCTGGAACCTTTCATCGTCCCGAACTAGATCGTTGCATGTGGACGCTCAAGCCGGATCGAGTCGTGGAAAAAGAGACCAGTATGGATGACGAGATCCCGAGTCGACCACGAAAGCAGCGATCAAAGCCCGGAACTGGTCGCCAGACCAGGAAGCAACGATCGGTCCCCTGGTATCGTCACCTCAGCATCCTGATCACCACAGGCGTCTGCATAGTATTCGCCGTGCTGATTGCCGGCACGGTCGTGGTCCGCAACATCTCCCAACTTTGAGCCAACGCCGACTGTACAACCAGTTCCCGCTGTCACAGCCGAACCCATTGCTACCAAAGTTGAAGAGCCAAAAGAAGCTGTTGTCACTCCTGTAGTACAACCCATCCCCGCAGCAGAAAAGCCCGGGGCGAAGCTCGCCAAGATGCTGTTGGTGGGTACGGGCAAAGACACGTTCCCGACGATCTCGAACAAGTTGAATGCTATCGAGGTCCTATACGTCACACAGTTTCACGGCTTGCTTCAGGCCGGCCAGCGGATCGCGAGTTGGAATGAATTCCTGGCCGACGTATCCGTCGTAGCCCAGTTCCAATAGCTTGCGCATGATCGGTGGGTAGTTGATCTCTTGCTTGTCATCCAGTTCACCGCGACCAGGATTACCGGCCGTGTGAACGTGACCGATCACGTCCTTGCATTGCTCCAGGCGACGGATGACATCGCCGTTCATGATCTGGACGTGATAGATGTCGAACAGAACCTTGATCCTTGGCGAGCCGACGCGACGAACGATGTTCGCGACATAGTCGATGTCGTCCCCTTGATAGCCAGGATGCCCCTTCATGGGGTGCGAGCCGTCGCGAGTATTCAGGTGCTCGACGCACAGCGTCACGCCTTTTTTCTCGGCTAACGCGGCAATCTTCTTCAAGCCGGCGACGCAGTTGTCGGCTCCTTCTTCCAACGAGATTTCACCACTTTTTGGGTCATCGGCATCACGCCACTTGAAGCCAGTGAAGCCAATGACGCTTGGAAAACCCGCGACTGCACAATCCTCGATCATCTTGCTGGTTCTGGTGATCACCTCGTCATGATACTTCGGATTGTTAAAGCCCTTCATGAATGGAGCCCCCGGCATTCCGTTCGGAGCGATGGCGCAAGTCAGTCCGTGCTTCTTGAGTGTCGCCCAGGTATCAGGCTCACAGATCTCGATCGACTTGCAGCCAAGCGAGTTGGCGACCTGGCAGGTCTTTTCCATGTCCCATTTGTCACCGGCAGCATTGAAGCACCAGAAGACGATCGACTGCTTGATGCGTCCGTTGACGATGGTCTTTTCTTCAGCGGCAGACATGGTGTTGGTTCCTAAAGTAGTCAAAGAAGCCGCGGCACCCGCCGCGACAGTGGCTTGAAGTAGTTCTCGACGCGAAAGCTTATCGGTAGACATGAAACACCCCGAAGCTGAGGTTCTTCGAACAGCGCTGACACCAAGCAGGCGTCAATCGCCATGTTTCTGACGCAAGCGAGACGAGGTCCGCAACATCAACTGAATCCGCTCGATGTCATTCAACCAGTCCTGCGTTACATTGGCGAGTAACGACTGCCCGGGAGCCACCAGGCCCGTGGGACAAAACGCCCCATCCAAGCTGCTGGCTATGTCCCGATATTTCGAGATTGTGCGATCGCCCCCTCGGCCGCACGGTGCACCGTCTTCCGCCATGTAAACAATCGACGGAACGCGACGGCCACCGCAGATCGACAACTCGTCGGCCAGATCGGGGTTGTCGTCGCGATCGAAGTAGCGAATCTGCAGCCGGGGTGTTTCGCGAGCGAAATGGTCCAGGATCGGGCACTGCTGAATGCAATCGCCGCACCACGCTCCGGATACTACCAGCACCAGCATATCGCGTCGGAAACTGGCCAGGAGTTCCTTTTGCGCCGCGGTCAACGTCACGCTGGCATGAAAATCATTCCACCGCCGTCGTTGTTCCGGCGTGGCGTACTTGTCCAGAAATTCCGTGTATCCCAGGCCGCTAGGCCATTTCTGCATGAAATCCATTCAACGGCACCACTCGAGAAGGAATCGTCAATAGCTCCGCCCGTCTCACCGACGGT
>DASYEA010001182.1:0-3573 GCA_036499265.1 Schlesneria sp.
TTGCAAAAGCTGAGCATGATCGGCAGTACCACTGGTCTTTTGATAAAGAATGGCCGTTTGAGACTGGGTCGGGATCATCAGTAGACACGAAGTAAATCATTGTCGTTGTTATGGAATCAACGCCGAACGAGGCGGTCAACATGACCCGCAGTCGCTGGCGGTTCAAAGTGTTAGCGTGTTGATCGGAAGCCCGTTGTCGATCGCGGGCAAGTTACCTTAGTCGTTCGGCGGATTAAATTGCATGGGAATTCGCGCTGCGGGCAACACGATGATTCCCGCCTTTTGTGCGATAGCAGCCAAAGGCTACTCCATTACAATTTGGCATAATCGACACGACGATGGCGATTTATCCACACAGTTCGATGCCCAAAGCAACGGTCGTTCATTTAGCGCGACATCACCTGAAGAATTACTCGGCTTGATCGCTATGTGGGAAGTACGCGGTGATGATTGGCAGTTAAAGTCGGGTGAAGCTGAATTGTGGGATCGGCTCATGAAAGAATCGATCGCCTACGACTCGGACGGAAATGTAGTCAGTGCGTAATGGAATGTGATCCCAAGGCCGAATAAGGCGGTCAACTTGATCCGCAGTCGCTGGCGGTTCAGAGTGTTGGTGTGTTGGTTGGAAGCCCGTTGATCATCGCGGGCAAGTTGCCTTGGTCGTTAGGCGGCAGCCATGACTAA
The DNA here is from genome assembly GCA_036499265.1 of Schlesneria sp. GTDB lineage: Bacteria > Planctomycetota > Planctomycetia > Planctomycetales > Planctomycetaceae > Schlesneria. The sequence goes on from DASYEA010001182.1 coordinate 685, forward strand.
TGAACCTTACCCGTTTAGCTTGGGCAATATCCGCCTTTTGCATACCGAGCGATCAGACAACGCAGAGCCGATCCTGCTTGGCACGCGTACTCTTGACTGCACGAGTTCATTTCATCTCTTCGCGATGTCCAATCTCGTGAAGGCAGAACTTGAGACGGAAATCGCTCGGATTCGTGGCATCGATGATCGCGTTCATCCGACCTTGCTGGAACTACGTGCCGCGGTATCGTCGATCACATTTTTCGAATGCGTTGCCACCGAGTTCAATGGGCGATGGGGCACACCTCAGATCATTAAAAACGACAATTGGCATCGCATATTTTGGATTTTCGTCCGGTTATTTGAATGCGGAACTGGGTTTATCGCGAAGTGGGAAGATCGGTATACTTTCACCAAGGGACTTTGGGATAACGAGCCCAGATACTCTGCTGGTGATTTATGCGCGACATCCTTAACCGATGACTGCGGCAAAGCATACTCGTTGCACGATGGGGAAACGCTGCTGGAGTACGTTGACAAAGTCTAGCACCAACTTGACGATCGATTGGTTGTATGGCGGGGTGGCCCTGATTGAGGTCGTCGAAGAAGCCTCGTGTGCCACTGCTTCGCCGCTTTGGGATAAGCAGTGCCCAATGTCGTTCGACTCGTGGTCAGATGCGTGCGTTGGCGGCTTGTCCGAAACGGCCAAGCGGTGGCACGGCTGAGTGACTTCAGTGTGCCTCAACAAAAGAGGTCGGACACCTCGGCTGCCTCTTCAGGGGTCTCGTGCGATCGCGCCGCAATCTGATTTGAGCTGGGGCGTGTTGTGTGAACGGAACGGCCGGCCCTTCAGGCGTCAAGAGTCTTTCTGGGGTTTGTGACCCGGTCTTCAGAGGCCGGGCTGGATGAACGGCCGACCCGTTGGGCCTGAGAACGGAAGATTCTGGCGGCAGGTTTCCTCGGTGGTGGCCTGCCACCCGAAAATGCCCTCTTCCTGGCTGATTGGGAGACTCGTTACTACATCACCAAATGCGAAATGCGCGAGCTGTACGTGAGTCGTTGCCGTGCCGTGCCGACAATGCATCTATCGGGGGATTTGAGCGCGACGCACGATGCTCGCGGTGACAGTCTCCAGTTGGTCAACTCCGGCCAATATGGTCGATCTTCAAGAAAAATCTCCGTGTCCTGTCGAATCGCTTCTGCGCCGTTCGACAAGATTGCGGTGACAGCAAAATACCGGTCGAAGAGAATGGGTAGGCACTTCATCGGCGTTTGAATGCATGGTCCTGCAAATCGTTGCTATGCGAGGATCGTTGAATCGCTTCGCTCGTTCGAATTGACCCTAATCCTTTGAGAGATTCGGACGATCGGTCGTTGACGAATCTGCAGCATCCTCTTATTGATCAGCACAATCGGGTTCGAAATTGACACGCCAGGCCGACATCTGAAGTCGCGAGGGGAGAATTGTGAGTAAGGTATTCGTCAACATTGGGCTTAGCCTCGATGGCTACATGGCTCCCGAAGGAATGGCCATCGAGCATTGGGAGACGCCCGAGTACAAGAGCTGGGGTGCTAAGTGGGGTACGATGATGCGTTGGATCATGAACACGCAGTACTTCCGCGAAAAACTCAAATTCGGTCAGGGGGGAGAGACCGGTCCCGTCAATGACATGCTGCGCAATACCTCGGAGCGCATCGGTGCCAACATTATGGGGAAGCGAATGTTCGATCAGGGTGAACGTTCGTGGCCTGAGGAAGCTCCGTTTAACACTCCGGTCTACGTTTTGACTCATACGAAGCGCGAACCTTGGGTCCGTCCGGGTGGGACGACATTTTACTTCATCAATGACGGGCCGGAGCGCGCCCTTGAGCTCGCTTTGGAATCTGCGGGGGGTCGCGACGTTCGCATCGCTGGTGGAGCGGACGTGGTCCAGCAGTACCTGAACATGGGTGTCGTGGACGAGTTGGAAATCGCCTTGGCACCTGTGCTGTTCGGCGGTGGGCGGCGTCTGTTTGAGGGCTTGAGCGAGCCCGGGCCGCAGTTTCGCATCGACAGGGTTGTTGACAGTCCCACTGCGACGCATTTGCGCTATGTGCGTCAATGAGAGTGGCCTGTCCAATGCAACGGGCGGTTCGCTGCTGAACCGGAGTGTTCTGATCGCGTGCCACGGTCGCTGACTTCGCTCGTGCGGAAGGCAGATGCTTTTTGAGTCAATCGGAGAATCGACGATGCGACGTTATTTGCTGGTCGTGAAAGCGACACCGGAAATCGAAGCGGGGACATTCCCGGACGAGGCGTTTAATGCGGAGGCGGCCAAGTTCATCAACGATGTCGCCAACGCCGGCGCCTTAGTCGCGTGTGACCGGTTGCTGCCGAGTTCTCACGGCAAGCGGGTCTCTTTCAGAGATCAAAAAATTGTCGTGACCGACGGGCCGTTCGCGGAGACGAAGGAACTCGTCGCTGGCTACTGCCTGGTTCGGGCGGCTTCGCTGGAAGAGGCCGTCGGCTGGGCCAAACGGATGCCGTTTGAATCTGGCATCGTGGACGTGCGGCCGCTGTTCGAATTGACCGATTTCCCGGTTGACCCCGCCGAGCAACCGGACGGATGGCGGGAGAAAGAAGCGGAGATGCAGGCGGCCGCACCGCCCGCCGTGAAGCCGGGAGCGACTAAGTACCTTTGTATGCTCAAGGCCGATCGCGACACGGAGGCGGGGTGCATGCCTGACGAGAAATCCCTGTCGTCCATGGGAGCCTTTATTGAGGAAGCTGCGAAAGCGGGAGTGTTCATTTCTGGCGAAGGCTTGTTGCCGAGTTCCAAGGCGGCGCGAGTGCAGTTCTCTGGCAGGCAACGGATGGTGACCGACGGCCCGTTCCTCGAGACCAAAGAGCTGATCGCGGGCTACGCGCTG
>DASYEA010001183.1:0-2868 GCA_036499265.1 Schlesneria sp.
GTGCCAGACCGCCGAATCCGCAAGCGGCGGTCTGTAACAGGCGGCGGCGACTGAAGGAAGCACCAGTCAACATCGGGAATGCCTTTCGCTCAAATGCGGAAAATGAACTCGTTGGAAGCGAGCAGACTGTGACACAGCTCCTGCCACTTGAGCGACTCTTTGGCCGCTGCATCCAGCTCGGGAAGGCTCGCGTCAAGTTCCCTCAGGAATGTTGCGGCGTTCATCTGCTCGGCCGTGGTGATGGGACGATTGAAGACTCGCAACCAGAGCTGTTCCATGCGAATATCGGTTTGTGGTGCCTCGGCGATCAATTGATCTGCCAAGACCTTGGCTCTCTTGCGAAACAAGTCATTGTTCATCACGAAAAGAGATTGTGTCGGGACGACAGTTTGAGACCGTTGCCCGGCGATCTGAGCCGGGTTCACGAAATCGAAGTGATTGCGAATCCGGTCCAAGTTCGTCGTGTTGGTCCGCATGACGGGCAGATAGATCGACCGTTGAAACTCTTGCATGTGCCGCGGTTTGCGGTGGCTGTAATTTGGCGGGTTGACCCCTGCTTGGACTAAGTCGCCGCAATTCTCCGTCAACTCCAGCACCAACGCCGGGCCGCCTTCGCACGGAGTCAATTCGCCGCTCACCGCCAACAGGCTGTCGCGAATCGCTTCGGCATCAAGTCGCTGACGATTGCTGCGCCACAACAGTCGGTTGTCAGGGTCAATCTTGAGTGCCGTTGAGTCGTTTGCACTGCTCTGTCGATAGGTACGGCTTAGCACCAAGGAACGGATGAGCTGCTTCTGCGACCAGCCTTGCTGCATGAACCGCGTGGCCAAATGGTCGAGCAACTCTGGATGAGAGGGTTGCTCTCCGCGAGTGCCGAAGTAGTCGACGCTACGGACCAGTCCCTCGCCGAACAGCTTCTGCCAGATGCGATTCACGATCACGCGTGAGGTCAGCGGGTTGCGAGAATCGGCCAGCCAGTCGGCCAGCTGCAGACGGCCACTTTGTCCCGCGGGAATCGCCACCGCCTTGTCCCATGACGCAACTTGAATCACACCGCGAGGCACGATGGGACCGGGCGCGTAGGGATTGCCGCGAATGTAAATCGGCATGTCCGCGAGCTGCTCGCCCTCGTGCATGGCGAAGGCTCGCGGAACTTTGGAACGAAAGAACTCGGCATGCTGAATAGCGGGTCCCAGGGGCTGAAGTCGGGCAGCCAGTGCATCACGTTGCTTCGTGAGCCTCTCCTTTTTTGCTAGAGTCGACTCTGGGTCGTCCGCAGTTTGCCTCTCGGTCGTCGTTCTTGTGGCAGCAGGATCATTCTGTTCGAGTTTGACGATCTGTTCCAACTCTGCGACGACCGACTTCTTTTCCGCTTCCAGTTTTTCTCGCTCGGCCTTCATCTCTGCGAGCCTCGCCTCATGTCCGGCTTCGAGCTTCTGCCGTGCGGCAAGTTGTTCCGGAGTCTCGGGAAGGTCCGTCGAGTTGAGCAGACTCCACACGCCGAATGGAATTTTGTGCGTGGATGGCGAGCTGCGCATGATCCCTGCAATCCCGTAGTAATCGGTCAGCAGCAGGGGATCGAACTTGTGATCGTGACAACGGACGCAGCCCAGCGTCATGCCCAAAAACGCCATGCCGATTTTGTTCACCTGTGTATCGATGTGGTCCGCTTCCAATTTCGCCTTGTCCGGTTCGACAATCTCCACATCGCCCACCATGAGGAATCCGGTCGCGGTGATGTACTCGGCTCGCTCTGTTGGAGACTTAGCGGGAAGCAGATCTCCCGCAATCTGCTCCCGCACAAAGCGGTCAAACGGCTTGTCTTTGTGATAGGCTTCGATCAGATAGTCGCGGTACCGCCAGGCGTGCTCGGCAAAGACATTGTTGGATGTCCCGATCATGTCAGCATATCCGGTCAAATCGAGCCAGTGCCTCGCCCAGCGTTCGCCGAAGGCTCGGGAAGCCAGCAATCGATCCACGACGGCTTCGCACGCGCGCGGTGAATTGTCTCTGATGAACGACTCGATCTCGTTCGGAGTCGGTGGCAAGCCCGTGAGATCCAGGCAGACGCGTCTCAGCCATGTATAACGATCGGCATCGGCAACAGGCTTCAAGTTCGTCGCTTCTAACTTTGCAAGAACAAAGTGATCGAGCGATTCGATCGGCCAACTGCCGTCCTTCACGATCTGTCGCGGGGAATCGCTCACAGGCTGAAAGGCCCAATGTTTACGGCCTTCGTTCAGATCCATCTTTGGTCGAGGCACAGCCGGAGCCGCCTCACGCGGATCTGGTGCTCCCATCGCGATCCAAGTTTCAAAATCCTTGATGACTGTCGCTGGCAATTTTCCTTTCGGAGGCATCTCGACGCCGTCGTACTTCAGCGCCTTGATCAACAGGCTCTGATCAGCCTTATGAGCGACTATGGCGGCGCCAGTGTCGCCCCCTTTGACAAGCCCTTCACGATGATCGAGCCGCAATCCCCCTTGCACGATCTTCGATCCGGCGGCGTGGCATTCATAACAGTGCTGCACCAAGACCGGACGTATCTTCGACTCGAAGAAGGTCAGTTGCTCGTCCGTGAACTTGCCGGATTCCTGAGCGATAGCCGCGGTCACAAAGCCAAGCAGGATCAGAGGAAAAGTCGCCATTCGCATCAGGAGGATTCCTTGCCCAGTCGAGCCAAGACGACCTTCATGTACCGAGGAAGGGAGGATACCAATTGTGACTCCGATTGACCAAGTCCGACAGACCGTACAACAGGGGGAGGATTCCGGTCGTTTCGTGGTGGTTCATTGAGGGCAAAGCGGAGGTATACAGGCATCATTGGACACTGTTTCCTTACGATTTGGCAGTGTTTGTCAGTCCATG
>DASYEA010001184.1:0-3812 GCA_036499265.1 Schlesneria sp.
CCCCGGAACGCGCAGTACTTTCATGTCCTGGCCGGGGTCGAGGCAAATCGTTATCGCTGGCAGGAGTCTCTGACTGCCGCGGAACAGGGGTTGGCGTGCGATCCGGATCATGTCGGCTGCAATAATCTGCGCGCGATGGCGCTGGTCAATTTGGGCCGCAAGGAGGAAGCGGGACGATCGATCGATGCGACGCTGGCGAAGAATCCCGAGGATGCCGTTACGCACGCCAACCAGGGCTGGACTTTGCTGCATCAAGGGCAACCCAACGACGCGATGAAGCATTTTCGTGAAGCCCTGCGATTGGAGCCCAATCCGGAATGGGCGCGGCTGGGCATTATTGAAGCGATGAAGGCTCGGTTCTTTCTGTATCGTTGGCTGCTGAGCTTGTTCCTGTGGCTCACACGGTTTCCGCCGAAGATCCAAATGGCGATGATGCTGGGATTGATTTTCGGTCGACGACTTCTGGCCGGTGTGATTGAGGCGGTTCCGCTGCTGGAGCCACTCGCGTTGCCACTGACGATCTTATATGTGCTGTTTGTTTGGATGACATGGACCGCACCTTCGCTATTTAATCTGGTGTTGCGGTTGGATCGCTTTGGGCGATTGGTCCTTAACGCGAGCGAGCGACTGGAATCGACCCTCGTGGGGGTCTGCCTTGTTCTGTGCTTGCTTGTGGAATCGATGGCGTTCTGTTTCCATCGCGACCTGGCTTTTATTCCGATGCGAACCGGAATGTTATACCTGGGGCTTATGCTGCCGTTGATCGCGACATTTCGTCAGCGGGATAATCTTCGAAAGACGTTAGCGGCCTACACGGCTGGAGTTGCCTTTTGTGTCCTGATGGCAACGTTTCAATCGCTCAGCTTTTGCTGGCAGGTGACCGGATTGGGCGATGAAGTGAATTTGTCGGCGGAGAAAGTTGCGGCGTTGAAATCGCTGTCCGCTTCGGCATTGCAGTGGTTTGAGTATGCGTCGATCGGCATTGTGCTGTCGACCTGGATCGGGGCGGGTTTGAGTCTGAATCCGGGCCGGCGGTAGTTGGCTGGGTGTGCGAATTCTGGGGGCTCCCGTTGGTCGACCCCAGGCACCCCTGCTTGGATCGAGCGGTTATCGAATTAAGACACGGCCTTGTCGAGGACTCCAAAACGCGTCCCGTCGTTCTGTGGGGACGTTCGGCTCGACCATCAGCGACGAGCGCACTCGGTCTCGACCTGCCGATTTCTGACCGGCTTCGATGAGCCGATATCCCGCGAACAAGTGCCAATCGGCGTCTTCCAGATTGACCTCACCCAAACAGCCGCAGCCTCGTGAAAGCGATCCCGCTCGAAGAAAAAGTAGGCCCGTTGTTGGTAGTCGTCAGACGTCATTGGCATCCATTACAGGCGGGATGGCATTGATTGGCTGTTCAGTGGTGCCTGCTCTTGTATCCGAAATTATTGAGAACTGTGGCACTGCTTGGCCGCTTTGAGACAAGCAGTGTTGTGCTTGTCGAGATGCATCCACTGGAACTCTTGATCGATGTCCCGTTCCCTTCGGCACTGCTTGTCCCGAATCGGCCAAGCAGTGGCACGGCTTTCGTTATTTGTCAGCGTAAGAGAAGATCCTATCGCCGTCAAACAATGCCACCCTGCCAATAGTCGGGAAATGGAGCGATGAAATTCCAACCTAACGCCACTTGAGCCGATCGAGCAGAAAGAGTGTTACCCTAGAGACAAGATCGATGGAGGGGGCGAAATATAGGCTCGACTCGAATGCGGCTCGGCGTAGGCGCAGGGAAGAAGGCAAATGAACGAACCGCCGGACCAATAAAAGCGGGATGTTTTGACTGAAGCGAACCAGCGCTTGGAGGTTCTGCCACACCTTCCAAGCTGGCGCTCAGCAACGCAATTGCTATTTGTTTTCAAAAATGTGCACCGCCTGATTATTCGGTTGCAGCCTCGCGTTGATTTCATCAGCCACGCCGCGCACTTTGAAATTACTTGCACGGATCTCCTTCAGGGTCGGGATCCTGCAGAGAGCCTCTAACCCCTCGCCGGTGATAACTTCGCTATCAATTACCAACGTGACAAGTGTTTGCGACTTCGACAGTTCACGCAAACCCGCATTGGTGATTTCTCCACCTACTGATAGCTCCTCAAGGCTAGAAATCCGTGCGATCGAGGTCATTCCTTCATCTCCGACTCGTGCGCGTTTGATTGATAGGTGTTTGAGATGCTTCAGAACATCGATACCTTTCGCGCTCACTTGGGTATCATTCATTTTAGATTCATCAGATGCCGCAGTGACTGAAGCTGCCTGAATACCTTGTCATCAACATCGATGTGTGAAAGATCGAGTTCTTCGAGTCCATCCAATGAGGCAAGTCCCTCAAAGTCAGCGTCGGTCACTTCTGTCAGATATAACTGCAGTCGCTTTAGCTCTCGCAGGTCTCGCAGATGCTTCAGTCCTTTACCGCTGATTGTTAACGCGGACAAATTCAGAGATTGCAGGGAGGCACAGCGTCCAATTTCAGCGAGCCCTTGATCGGACACTTCCGCCCCTCCTATTGCGAAGTCCTTCAAATTGCGACGTGCCGACAAGTCTCGCAAATCAGCATCATTGACTTCCCCATTTCCCAAATCTAGTGATTCGAGATCTGGAAACGATCCAGAGAGAGCCAGGCCCTTGGCGGAGATTGCGGAATCGTACAGGTCCAGCGAGATCAGGTGATGGAGTGGTTGAAGTTGCTCTAGACTGCCGCCACTCAGCCGATTGCGCGAGAGGTTCAGTACTTTGAGTTGGGTCAACTTCGCAATAATCGGAAGCGAAGCCGTCGTGATATCCGTGGAACTCAATCCCAGAGACAACAGGTTGCCAAGTTTGGAAAGTGAGACGACCCCTTCATCTGTCAGACTATTAGATCCGACATCGAGCACGTTCAATCGAGAGAGCGCCAAGAGAGGCACCATGTCGGCATCTGTGAGGCCGGTTGAATAAAGCTTCAACTCGGTTAGCTGAGACAGCGCTGAAATGGCTTTCGCACCGCCTGCAGAAACATCAACGCCTTCTAAATCTAGCTGTCGTAATTGCTTCAGCCCGGCCAGTGTGCCGAGGTCGTGTGGTTCCTCCAACACTGACGACCAGATGCGAATTTCCTCAAGGCCCCGCAATTCGGTCAGATCAGAAAGTGCACCGCGCTTGATCGTCGCACCTCCGATGACAAGACGCTTGAGCGTCTTGATCTGCTTCAATTCGGTGAAGCCGATCAACTCCTCCTGTCCACTAATAGTTGCAGCAACAATCGGCCGACCTTCTGCGGTTTCATCTCGCAAAAAAGTCCATCCCACAGGTGTCGCCACATCCTCCGGCTGACCATCGACGAGTTCCGAAGCGACCGCTAGCCTCAGTTGGCCAGACATGATCAATACCAGAAGCCACAGCATGGCGATTGGCGCGTTTCGCGGCAGCGTGGCTGTGGTCGAGCAGCGGGAGCCCACGACGATTGACGGGCGCAAAATTGAAGCCGCAATGCACCTCTCTTGGCCTGCCGGTCGGAACAAGCAGACCATAGTGATAGTTCCCTATTGAGCGTGAGCGGCAGAAGATTTTGTCGTTCCGATATGAATAAATTGCTAATGAGAAAGAGATCTGAGCACTGCTTTCGTTATTCGCCAGCAGTAGAGAAGATCCTACCGACGTCAAACAATACCACCCTACCTACCCGTATGGGAAGGCTTCGCAGAGTCGCTTTGGACGGGGACGGGTTCCTGCAGCGACGCTACGAATAAACACTAACATTTGGGCGGAGATGCTGTCGGACGGGTCCCGTGCTG
>DASYEA010001185.1:0-3059 GCA_036499265.1 Schlesneria sp.
TTCGGTTTTGGAAAAGCTGCCTGCACTGCCAGGCCATGCTGCAACCTGATCGGGAGCGATCTGCTGTTGTCCAAAATGGACGAAAATGACTATCCTTCCGCCGCCCGGTCTCTCCGCCTGGGCGGCGGTTGTGCGTAATGGAGACGGATCGAATGCGACGCGCGCTGACATGGATGTCGGCTCTGATGCTCTGTGGATGCCTGGGACGGGCCAAACCCGACCTGTTGCAGGCACGCCTTCGTGAGCAGCAGGAGCATTTGGTCGAGGTGGAGCGGCGCGCTGATGCAGCTCAGACCGACCTCGCTCGGTCTCGCCGCGAAGCCGAGCAACTGCGAGCCGAACTCGCTCGATCCGGCAAGCGAGTCGTTGCTGCTGAATACACCGAATCACTGGTCCGCGCCAGCAAGCTGCAGATCAACTCACTTTTGTCAGGCGGCTTGAATCGCGACGAACGACCGGGTGATGATGCCTTGGTTGCGTATATCGCACTGGTCGACGACGACGGCGAAATCATCAAACTGCCGGGCTCGGTCCAACTCACGCTGATCGATCCCAGTCTGCCTGAGCCAGCGCGGCAAGTCGGACAGTGGAGTTTCACTGCGGAAGAGTGCCGCAGCAAATGGACTCGCGGAATAACTGGCGCGGGCTACATGTTCACAGTCAAACTGGATCATCCGTCGCAGCATGAGCAATTGGTTTTGAATGCGAAGTTGACAACTGCTGACGAACGAATCTTCGACGCGACGCATTTGGTGCGAGTAGCTCCCGGCACCATCGAATCACGAGGTCGGGTTCCGCTCGCCGAAGGCGAACCATTGCCGCTGGATGACATCAACGACCCGCCGCCACCTGCGACGACTTCCGCCGGCTCCGCGAAGCTGAATGACTTCGAAGACGGCTGGGATGCCCCGCCGGCGGGTGGCCGAGTCGAATCGACGAATTGGATGAAAGACGATTTTCCGCAGCGCCGGTAAGGTGCGCGGGAATACATCGACCCTGGTTCACGTCAGATTCCGCTTGTCGACGAATCAGCCAGACTCAATACCGTCCGATCGAAGTGCCTTTGAGGTGCTCTCACTTTGGGAGACCGTCATGAGAACTCAGCGAGGGGACCGGCGTCCCCTCGCAATCATCAAAGGTATCAATGGCGGCGTTGGGCACTCATCGTCTGGTTGCGAGCGAGTGCATCTTCGGCTTCGGCAATGCGGCCACAACGTTGGCAGATTACTGAGAGCTGCGCGAATGAGAACGGGTCGTTCGGTTCGAGTTCGACGACCTTCTTCGCGTGAGCGATCGCTTCGTCGAACTTGCCGAGCTTTTGCATCACGACCGCCAGAGCGGAATGCGACAAGGAATGAGTTGGTGCCTCAGCGATGATCGCCAACAACTTTGTCGCGGCTTCGTCGAGATTCCCCTGGTCTTTCAGTCGGATTGCTTCGTCGTACAGTTCGTCAGATGTCGGCATCGCAGTCAGCTTTCAGCGAGAGCAGTGATTGAGATCAATTCGTTCGCCCCCCATATCATAGACGGGAGAGGCTCGTGATCCAATCGAGCCCCGTTGAACAATAGATCTTGATGTGAGTCTCGATTGGTCATCTCGCCCGCGACCAGTATGATCGCTGTCATGCCGCCGTCACCTTCCCCCAAAAAACAGGCCTCTCCCTCGCGAGCCGAATTTCTCTGGCTTGCCGCTGCTTTGGTGCTCGGTGCGAGCCTTCGCTTCGGTTACCACGATCGGATGGCGATCGAACACTTCGACGAAGGTGTCTACGCTTCGAACTTCTGGTTTGGTCCCGAGGAAGGCTACGAGTATCCAGCCCGCCATTTGTACGCGCCCCCACTCCTGCCGGCTATGATCGAGTGGACGATGATCATCGCTTCGTTGTGCGGTGTCCGTCCCACGGGATTCGTTCCGATGATCCCGTCGTTACTTGCCGGCCTGGCCACGATACCGTCGATCTGGTGGGTCGGGCGACGCTGGTTCGGACCGAGTGCCGGCATCGTCTCGGCCTGGTTCGTGGCGGCCAGCGACTTCCATTCGTCGTACAGCCGAGCGGCCTTGACGGATGTTCCGGTCTGCCTGTTTATCCTCTGGGGCGCCTACTTCGTTTGGCAGGCTCTGCAGTCGGGATCGCGAAGAGACATCATCCTCGCGGCCCTATTTACCGCGTTGGCCTGGTGGACCAAGTACAATGGCTGGCTTCCACTCGCAGTCGGCATCTCAGGAGCCGCTGCCTGGCAATTCACCCAACCTCGAGCGGATCGTCGCCTCATCGAGGTCGGGAAGCGTTGGTTGCTGGTTTCTGGACTGTCCTTCCTGCTCTGGTCTCCCGTCCTCATCGGGCTGCAAAAGCATGGCGGATACGGCGTCGTTGCCGCGAACCATGGGCAATACATTGAGGGCCTTTCAAACTGGCCGACCAATGCGGCTCGGCAACTTGCCAACATCGCGGCCTATGAAGACGTGCTTGGCCCCTATCTGCAGGGGCACTCACGACACCCTGTGATCGTCTTGCTGAACTGGCTAGCACCCCTCTTGGTCCTGACAGGAAGCATTGGGGCTTGCTTCGTCCTTCTCATGCGCCAAGATTCCCGAATGACCCGCACTGGCTGTTGGCCGTTGCTTGCGTGGATCTCTGGACTGACACTAGCGACTCCCTGTTATCATCCTTATCCCCGTCTCGTCATGCCGTGGATGGTCGCCCTCTGGCTGGGGGTAGGATTAATCGCACAGTTAATCGTGGATCGCGGCTGGTTGAAATTGAAACCGCCGAACGTGCTCTCGGATTGGAGGCCGCAGTGGTTTGAGATCGTGCTTACACTCGGCCTGGTTCTTGGAGTCAGCATGGGCGAGCGACTCGCGTGGGAGAATCACGGAGTGCTCTTGGATGGCCTCAAGCTATTCAGAGCCCAAATCAAAGAGGCTGCATCTCAAGCAGGTATCCCTGACGACGAGGCGATCGTTTACGTATACGCGGCACCGGCTGTGGTGTTTCACCTTCGCTCGAACGGGCTCCCGTTGGCCATCCCCGTTCCAAATTTCGATTTCGCGAATTCAC